>JAIRKV010000253.1 GCA_031259935.1 Prevotellaceae bacterium
CGATAATATTTTTTATCTTTTCGTAAACCTGTTTAAACTCTTTTGTGTCGTGATTCGAAGGCGCAACGTTCCAGTTGAAATCGTTTTGGTAAAAAATATCCTGAATTTCAGAATACGGCACAAAGGCGATTTTTTCGCTGTCAAAACAGCCCAAAAAAGGCGGCGGCAGAATTTCGTCGAAAGTCCGTGCTTTGCCGACTGTCAGCACAAGTTGCGCAAGCATTGCAATGATGTCGGCAGATTTCTGTTTGGCTTCAGCCCAAAGAAGATATTCGTCGTTGAAATCGATGGCATTTTGCGGACGCTTCAACCGTACGGCAAAGTCGATTTTACCGAGAATTTTCGTACAGTCAAATTTTGAGAAAAATCGCTCTGCGACTGTGTTTTTTATTTCTTCTTCCTGAATGTTTGTTTGCGCCATTGTTTGCTGTTTTCCTGAAAAGAATGATTACAAAGATAATAAAATAATATGAGTATCCGTGTTAATACCGATAAAAATGAGTTAATTATCAATTATTAAAAGTTTAATCAAAACTCACATTAAAACGCAATATGCTTATTATCAGTTTATTGCAATGCCAACAGACATTTACACGGACACTCATATTCTTTATTTTATTCGTTTTCGAGCAAAGTTGTTACGCTTTGTTTTCCGAGATAAAATGCTTTTGCTTTCACCTGTTTCGAGTTGCAGGCAATCGGCGCCGTCCACAATGTCGACTGTTCCGTTGGCTCGCTACCGTCTGTGGTATAGCGAATTTCGGCATTGGCAATATATGAATTTGCATGTAATAATCCGTCAATAATTTTTATTCCGGGCTGTGCAATTCTGAAATTTATTTTCATTTTTGCCAGACGCAGCAATTCTTTTCCCGAAATTTTAGCATTATATAATTGTTTATCAGTTTCATACACCTGTTCTTCTTTTGTTTTTGTCCATTGTGGTTGCGTGTTCCATGCGCGTTCTATCAGTCCAAACATTTTCGGAAACATGTTATATTCTACCATTTCGAAATTGCGTACCGTTTCGGCAAAAATTTGTCCCTGCATGCCTTTTATTTGATTTTGTGCATTTTTGGCTAACGGCAATTTTGTTTTTGTCGCTTCTTCTATATCAATCGGATTTCCTTTGAAATCACGGCGCACCGATTTGTAAATATCGTAAGGCGCAACATCAAATGTATTAAATTCATTTACAAATCCGCCCCAATGCAAGCCCGGTTCGCTTTGATGCTTGCTGTACGACATGTCGAGATACAAATTTGTAACATTGCACAATACTATGGGATAGCCATCGTTTGCCAGTTTATAGGGAATTTCATCGCCTTTCCATTCGGGCACGTTATTCCAGCAGTAGCTCAAAATATTTTTATTTGCAAATCGTTTGTTGGTTGTTCCATCGCGAAGCAAAGCAACGTCTTGCCATGCGGCAAACTGAATATTTTTTTTGTCTAATATATCCAAAACCTGCTGTACAAAATAATCTTTAAGGTCGCGTATTTCGTTCATTTTGTGGCGTTTCATAAAATCGAGACTTATTGTCGAGCCTTCCCATGCGCCGTGCGGAACTTCGTCGCCGCCCAAATGAAATGTTTTCAGTTCCAGCCCTGCATCTGTGTACATTTTATGAATTTCGTCGATTATTTTTTCCATAAATTTATATGCCGATGGCATTGCAACGTTCATCACATTGTCGGTAAAACTTTGCGCCGACAGATATTTGGATGTATCGGCAAAATCTGTCAAAAGATATTCTTCGGCTTTCGCCCTGTCGGTTTCGATGTATTTATGATAACGCACATTCATTGCTTTAATTGCAGCGCGCGAATGACCGGGCACATCTATTTCGGGAATTATTTCTATATGATGTTTTTTTGCATATTTCAATATTTCGATAAAATCGTTTCGGCTGTAATATCCGTATGCAAGAGTATTTGTGTCCGAAGCATCCCAGCCCCAACTGAATGCAGGATACAGCCAGTTGCTTTCGTCGTGCGTATGTCCTCTGCGCGAGCCGATTTGAGTAAGTTCTTCAAGTCCGGGAATTTCAATTCTCCACGCTTCGTCGTCGGTTAAATGCAAATGAAGAATGTTCATTTTATACAATGATAACACATCTATCAGTTTGATAATGTTGTTTTTTGTCGAAAAATTTCGAGCAACATCGAGCATTAATCCGCGATATTCAACATCGGGATAATCGGATATTTGCATGTTTGAAATTTGCGCCGGAACATCGCCGAGATTTCCCAAAATATTGATTAACGTTTTGCATCCGTTGAAAATTCCGTGAGCATCGGCTCCGCTTATTTCAACAGTGTTGTTACTGATATTTATTTGATAATATTCAGCCTGTTGCGATGATATTTTTTTCAGTTTTACCGTAGTTTCTCCCTGCTCTGAAACGATGCATCCGAACTGAGATGCAAGTTTTTCTTTCAGCAAACCGGCTTCATCTGCAAAGTCATCTTCCGATTCTATTTTTACGTTTTTTGCAAAAGTCGATTTGCCTTCTGTTTTTTGTATCGACTTGACTGACGGAAAGATATGCGTTTCATCCAAATCGAACTGCTGAGTAAAAAACGCATTTTGTTCATATACGTAATTTCCGTCGGGATAAGGAAGTTCTCTGGCGTTCGGTCGCGACCATTGATACGAATGTGAAAACGGAACTATGTTTAGTTCAATGTTTTGCGGTTGTTGTTCTTTGCCGTTTTCATCCGTAAATACGATATAGGCGCCCGATGGCGTGTTGCTTTCCTTTATTACGCTTCCGCTGCTTATAACCTTAAACTCAAGCGTTTCGCCTGCCGCTAAGGGTTTATAGTTTGGCGATGGATATATTTTAAAATACGTTGAACTGATATTTTCCAAAATCAACTGAGCGCTGTCGTCCGGTTGCGCTACCGTTGGCATTTGGTTGTAGTAAATAACCCAATTATCTTTTAATTCGGTTTTTCCTGTATTTTTTATACGAAAAAAATGTTCGTAATATCCGGGTTTCACGCCGTTTTTTCCCATTTCCCAGGTAATTGATACAGGCTTGGATTCCTGTTGCGAATTGCAACTGAATAGCAGGCAGCTTAAAAGCGCCGATAAAATTAGAGTTGTCTTCATTTTTCTATTATTTTATATGTTTAATATTTGTATTTTAATAATTTACACGTGTTACCGTTTTAATTACCGGTTAATTTGTAATATGGACATTTTACATTTGTTTTTTGCAAATGTACATGAAATTTTCCAATCGTATACAGGCGAATAAAAAGTGTTGTGCAAAATTTATATTTTGTCTTTATTATATACCAAAGCATTAAACAAACGCACAGCATGATAACAAATGATATTATTGTAAATATTTTTCTTTTCATTCCAAAACAATAGAAAATAAAGGTGTATAATAATCATCTTCTTTTAACTTTTTCATATAAGACGAAAAAGATTTAGAACTTTTCACTATTTCATGATTTTTATCAACTCGCTGCCATGTGTTAGAATTAACAAATCGTCTTTTTTCATAAACAATGGTGTTTGGTATTTTCCACGCAGTGCGAATATATGGTTGAACTCCTCCTTTTTCATTTAGAAACTGTTTAAATTTCATTAAAAATTTATTTTATTGAACATCAGCATAATAAAAGCGAGATAAATCATGGTTGTACTTGAACTGACAGAATATTCGTAATCTTTGGCTAAACG
>JAIRKV010000260.1 GCA_031259935.1 Prevotellaceae bacterium
CGAGCTTCAGGCTGTATTTCAGTGAAATTTGCAAAAGCGCCGCCAGCACATATTGAGCAACAGCCGGCGAATTACAGCCATCGGCATTTGTCCATGCAATATTGTTGCGGCTGCAAAAACCGGTATCGATATGATCCGTTCCTGCGGTTGCCGAAGCAATTAATTTTACGTTTGTTTTTTCCAGCATTTGTGCGTTGCAAACTGTTCGCGTTCGGGTAACAAGCGCATCGGCATCAACCAAATCAACATGCGAAATTTCCGCACCATCTTTATAAACCACATCTGCAAACGGTTCGAAAACGCCGTTTATAAAAGGAATTTTATTGTCGATAACTATTTTCATTAATTCGTAAAATATTCGCAAAGTTATAATTTATCAACGATATATGAAAAGTTAATTTAATTTTTGTATTTTTCTTCTATAAATTCCGAATAGTTTTCACTTTGCTGGCAGCGACATCCATTGCAAAGAGCAAAACTGCAAGGATAATCGAACATAATTCAGCGAGTTAAATAACGCACCTCATTAAACAAATATCAAAAATAAATAAAAGCAGAGAATCGAAATTTATCTCTTTTTTGTTTGCGGAAAAATCACTTTTCACTGTTTTCGGCACATTCGCAATGCTGCAATTATCCTGCAAAGTATTTTTACATCGTCATCAAAATATTCAGGTACGAATGATTGCAGGGAAAGAATATTTTTAAAATATGAATGTTTATTCGCAGAAAAACAGTACTTTTGAAGCCTGAATTAATAATTGATTTTATGACAAAAGAACAATATAAATTGCAGTTTAAGAAAGCATTAGACTTATTTGCTGATAAATTACGAAGTTATGTTTCAACAGAAACAGGCGAATGGTCGGTCAAAGGTTTTATTGATGTGTATAAAAACATTTACACGATTTCGTCCGACACAAAAATTGTTTCTAAAATCCTTGAAATTCATATTTTTCCGCAGATAATTCAATTTGCGGAGCAAATCGGTTACAACATTATTTTGACTGAACAGCAAAACTATTATCCTGACTTGACTTTTGTCTGTAAAAAAGATGAAACCGTTAAATTTGCAGTTGATTTGAAAACAACTTACCGCAAGAAAAGCGGCATTGCAAGTTTTACTTTGGGCAGTCACGGCGCATATTTTAAGGAACGTAACAAGCAGAAAAACATTCAGTTTCCATATAATCAGTACTTGGGTCATTATTGTTTGGGGATAATATACACCCGAACAGATTTGGATGTATCCGAAACCGAAATTTACAGCGTTCATGAATTGCAGGAAGAATACGAAACCCCAATTAAAAAAGTTGGCGAAAGAGAGGTTACAACTGTAAAATATTTAAAATCGATAACTTCTGTAATTAAAGATTTTGATTTTTTTGCAGCCGAGAAATGGAAAATCGCAAGCGATAAACAAGGGTCAGGCAATACTGCAAATATTGGATGTGCTCTGAATTTAAAGGACTTGAAAGCTGAAAACGGTATTTTCAGCCAACTCGGAGAAGATTGGTTTGACGAATATTGGATGAATTTTGACTCTGCAACTATATTGAAAAATGGCAAAACGATAAAAATCAAAAGTTTGGAAGATTTTTTGGAGTTTAAAGGTCGAACGGATTTGTTAAATAAAATCATAAAGGAGTCTTAATATGAAAGTAGTTATACCACCAATCAAAAGTCAGGGTATTAAGACAAAACTCGTTCCCTGGATTAATGAAGTAGCCCCCAAAGTAAGCGGACGATGGATTGAGCCGTTTTTAGGAACAGGTGTTGTGGCTTTCAATGCAAGATACAAAAAAACAATCTTGAACGATACAAATCCGCACATTATTAATTTTTATAAAGCAGTACAAAAACAAATCGTTACAGCGCCATTGATGAAGCAATATCTTGAAAATGAAGGAAAACTTCTGCGCAAAGCAGACAATAATGGCTACGAACATTATTTGACAGTTCGCACACGGTTTAACAGCGGCGAGCATTCGCCTTTTGATTTTATTTTTCTTTCACGTGCAGGATTTAACGGAATGATGCGTTTTGGCAGCAAAGGGAATTGGAATATCCCATTTTGTAAAAAGCCCGACCGTTTTGCACAGGCATATATTACAAAGATTGTTAATCAATTACATGCCGTTTCGCAAATTATACAACCCGAACCCGAATGGCTGTTTTATAACAAATCTTTTACGGAAATAATTCCGTTAGCAACAAAAAATGATATTATTTATTGCGACCCGCCATATTTTGGTCGTTACGTGGATTATTACAACGGATGGACTGAAAAAGACGAGAAAAATCTGTTCCATTTATTAAGCGAAACGAAAGCAAAGTTTGTACTTTCTACTTGGCATCACAACAATTGGCGTGAAAATGAAATGATTAAAAAATACTGGAATAAATTCGATATTATCACAAAAGACCATTTTTATCACAACGGCGCAAATCTTGAAAATCGCCGAGAGATTGTTGAAGCGCTTGTTTGCAATTTTGATACAAATGGTTTTGCACAGCATAATCACGGAGTAAAAGAAAAGACAAAAGTAAAACAGGTTGAATTGGGTTTTGAATATGCATGAAAAGTATAGCATTTATGAATAAAATAACCGATATAACGCATCGCCACATTGCAGATGAAATATCGGCAGATAATGATATTAGTTTGTAACAGGTTGATAGTAAATACATAATCATTTTGAAAAAATTAATCTGTAAATAATTTTATGTGTCCGTATGTAATTGGAAAATTTAATTTTGTATTTTTGCGGCAAAATAATTGCAAATGAAATTTTTACGGCGCATATTAATTTGTATGTCAATCATAATCCTGTTATGCGTAATATTGTTTGCTGTTTTGTTTTTCATGGATTTTAAACCTCCCAAACAGCAAATTATTGCGCAAAATGATTGCAAAATCCTGACTGAGGATACATTTGATATTTTAACATGGAATATCGGTTATGCCGGATTGGATGCATCTATGGACTTTTTCTACGAAGGCGGAAGCCAATCGAGACAAAGCAGAGAAAAAACCTGCGAAAATCTGCAAAAAATTTGCGCTGTCATCAAAGACAACGACACAGTCGATTTTGTTTTGTTACAGGAAGTTGATATAGATTCCAAACGTTCGTACAATATCAACGAATTTCGTGAAATCAAAACGGCTGTTCTTTCGTTTGATTCGTATTTCAGCATAAATTATAAAACATTTTTTGTGCCTGTGCCGATTAAAAATCCAACGGGAAAAATACTTTCGAGTCTGGTTTTTTGCACGGAACACAAAGTTTGCAAACTCGAATCTTTTGCATATCCCAACACAATGAAACTGCCTTCGCGCACGTTTTTGTATGACAGATGTTTTACCGTAGCGCGATATAACTTGAAAAACAGCAAACAGCTTCTTATTGTAAATACTCACAATTCCGCATTCGACAGCGGAGAACAGCGTAGTGAAGAAATCCGTTTTTTGAAAAAAATCATAACTGCCGAATATGATATGGGAAATTATATAATAGTTGGCGGCGACTGGAACCAGATTCCACCATCATGTATCGACGATGCAAAAGCAACGCAATATTTTGTCGCAACTCCAATTCCTTCCGACCTGTTTTCAGACGAATGGCAATGGTTTGTCGGCGATATTCCTACAAATCGCTATTTGGACAAACCTTATACCGCAGAACACAGTTTGACCACAACCGTTGATTTTTTTCTTGCATCGCCAAATGTTGAATGTATAAATATCAAAGTTATTGATTTGCAATTTGCAAACTCCGACCATAATCCCGTCAAAGCGCAATTCAGATTGAAATTATGATTTTTCGGCAAATGAAATGTTGATTTTAATATTTCACAACTCTGTATTCTACCCGTCTATTTTCACCGAATTTTACATCATTGCATTTGAGTTGTGAACAGTCGCAATCATTTATCGGATTTGCCGACCCGTACGCTTTAACTATGATGCGATTTGCATCTATCTTGCCGAATGTTACCAAATAATTTTTAACAGCCTCACCTCTTTTGAGCGACAGTTGCATGTTGTACGAATCAATTCCGCGACAGTCGGTATACGATGGCAATTCCAAAACTGCCGAAGGATACTGTTTCATAAATATTATAATATCTATAAGCGCCGGTATTTCCTTGTCGCGTATGTTATATCTGTCAAAATTAAAATAGACATATTTCATTTTACCGCTTTTTATCATTTCTTCCAAAATTAAGTCGGGTCGGATCTGCTGTTCCTGTTTTGCCGTTTCTATTATTTTTATTGTATCTCGAATTATTTGCGGTTTTAATTCTTCAAAAAGGTATATACGATCGATTCCGCTGCGGTTCGAAGATAAATATCCCGTATCTTCGCTGATGAATGATATTGCAAAATCGTCTCCTTCCGAATTAAAAGGATAACTCATGCGAACCGGTTTTTCAAAAGTGTTGCCGTTAAATGTACAGACAAATAAATCCAATCCGCCTGTGCTGCCTGCCGTCGACGAGAAATAAAGATTGCCTTTTTTGTCAAATCGTGGAAAGCGTTCATCGCCGTCGGTGTTGATTTCGTTTAAATTTTGAGGTTCGTCCCAGGTACCGTTACTGTTACGTTTGCTGCGA
Source organism: Prevotellaceae bacterium (assembly GCA_031259935.1). Taxonomy (GTDB): domain Bacteria; phylum Bacteroidota; class Bacteroidia; order Bacteroidales; family UBA932; genus JAIRKV01. The sequence goes on from JAIRKV010000260.1 coordinate 4,618, forward strand.
TAAATATCTGTTCCTCCTTTTCCGCCTTCTCTGTTTGATGCAAAATACAAATATGTTCCATCCGAAGACAAGCACGGGTCGCCGGTTGAGAAATTATTTCCGTTATGTTGAAACGGTACGGGTTCAGTCCATTCTCCGTTTGCGGTTCTGGTGGCTGAAAGTATTTGTAATGTGTATAAATCAGTGCCGGATACAAATAATTTTCCTTTTAATTTTGATGCTACTGTTCCGGATACGGTGAAGTAAAATTCTTTCCCGTCTTCACTAATGAATGGCGAGCCTATTTTGTCATATTTTTCGAATGCAGGCAAGCTTAATTCCGAATTATTTTTGCCGAAAGTAAACAATTTGGAATCAAAAACATCATTTTTGCCTGCATTTGCTTTATTATCGACAAATATAATTTGTCCGTTAAATGAAATTGCTCCCCAAGTACCATCTTCGTTTATTGGTATTTGTTTCAATTTATAAGTTTTTTCCTGAGCAAAGGCTATTGTCGACAATGCCATTAATGCTATAATTACTGATTTTTTCATATTTTTATTTATTTATATGTTGATATTCATTAAATTGGTATTATTTTCAATTTATATTTTAGTATTATATTATTTTCTTTAAAATTTAACACATTTACTCATCAACTAACGAATTGTCGAAGATATTTTAATGATACCGATATTTGATTCTATTCCATACGATATTTGTTAACAATTTCATTTACAACAATTTATTTTAAAATATTTTGACATATAATTTTCAAATATATTTTTATTGTTGAAAATTATGGGACAAATGTATATTTTTTTTAAATAAACAACAAATGTTTATTGAATATTTTTATAAAACAGAGAATTAAAGCAATTAGGCAGTACGGTATCAATTTATAAAAAAAAGAAGCAGGTTGATACCTTGCTTCGTTTTTAATTCTTAATTATCGGTTTAATTTTTAAATTGGTTTTTATTAGTGGTCAATTCTTTCGCCGCGAGTGTTGAAAAATTGATATTCGAGAAATGAAAATGAATTTACAGATTCCAGTTTTATACGGCATTTATATCTTATTGCCCATTTTGTGCGTAGCGATGGAAATCCTTTTCGCAAATATGCTGCAATATAAGGATGCGTTTTCAGAATAACGCATTTCATTCCTGTTTCATTTTTATAATATGCCAATTGGTTTTCGATTTGGTCATCGAGTAAAATGGATGGAGAAACGTGTCCTGATCCCGAACATGCAGGGCATATTTCATCTGTTTTTATTCTCATTTCGGGGCGAGTACGTTGACGCGTAATTTGCATCAGCCCGAATTTTGTAAGAGGCAATACGCTGTGTTTGGCTCTGTCGTTTTCGAGCAGAGCGCACATTTTTTCGTAAAGCAACTGACGATTTTCCTGATTGTACATGTCAATAAAATCAATAATAATTATTCCGCCCAGATCTCTCAAACGAATTTGACGTACAATTTCTTCGGCGGCTGTAAGATTTACATCAAGAGCGCTTGTTTCCTGATCTTTTTCGGTTTTATGACGCGCTCCGCTGTTTACGTCAATCACATGAAGAGCTTCGGTTCGTTCTACAACCAGATATATTCCTTTTTTCAAAGGAACAACACGTCCGAAAGTTCCTTTAATTTGCTTGCTTATACCGAACTGGTCGAAAACAGGAACATTACCTTCATAATATTTCACTATTCTTTCTCTTCCCGGAAGTATGGTCGAAATAAGATCTCTTATTTCATTGCAAACATTAAAGTCGTTGACATAAATGTTATTAAACGACACAGTTAATATGTCGCGAATAATAGCAGTCGTTCTGTTTACTTCGTTTACCAACAGTTTTGGAGCAGAGATATTGGAAGCAAGTTTTTCACAGCACGATTCCCATCGCTGAATCAGCATTTTCAGTTCACCATCAAGCACGGCTGCGCGTTTACCTTCGGCTGCCGTACGAACGATTACTCCGTAATTCTGAGGTATGATGCTTTCGATTAAATTACGTAATCGTTTTTTTTCTTCCTGCTCTCCTATTTTTTGAGAAATAGATATTTTGTTGGTAAAAGGAATAAGTACCATGTTGCGTCCTGCAAGCGATATTTCGGATGTCAATCGAGGACCTTTTGTCGAAATAGGTTCTTTAACTATTTGAACAACAATATTTTGTCCCTGAACAAGAACATCCTGAATTTTACCTTCCTTATCTAATGTTGATCCGCGTTTTGTTTTACCGAAACTGGCTGCTTTTTGTTTACCTGCGGTTATATTTTTTACAAAATTCATCAATGTATTAAAATTGGCGCCTAAATCAAGATAATGAATAAAAGCATCTTTATCATGACCAACATCGATAAATGCAGCATTAAGGGCAGGCAATATCTTTTTCACCCGTCCATAATAAATATCTCCGACAAGAAAACGCGAATTGCTCACTTCTTTTGAAAACTCAACAAGACGTTTGTCTTCAAGCAAAGCTATTGATATTTCAGAGGACGCTACATCAATAACAAGTTCGTTATTTACCATAGCATTTTCACTCATTTGCGTATATTTTATTGTCTGTTTCTTCTGTTTTAATAAAATACAAACCCAAAGAAAAAACTTTCTTCAGGTTTAAGTATTTTATTCTTAAAAATCGAACCAAATTTTTATTTTTTCTTATGTCGATTTTTACGCAAACGTTTTTTGCGTTTGTGTGTTGACATTTTATGTCTTTTCCTTTTTTTTCCGCTTGGCATAATTCCGATTTTCTGTCTTATTTCTTAACGCTTGCTTTTACTTTAGTAACAAACGTTTTTGCCGGCTTGAACGCAGGAATAAAATGTTCCGGTACAATGAGTGTTGTATTCTTTGAAATATTCCGAGCTGTTTTTTCTGCTCTTTTCTTCACAATAAAGCTACCAAAACCACGTAAATAAACGTTTTTGTTTTTTGATAACGATAGTTTAACACTGTCCATAAAAGATTCTATGGTCTTTTGTACTGTTACTTTTTCAATGCCCGTAACTTTGGCGATTTCGTTTACAATATCTGCTTTTGTCATAGTTGTAAATATTAAAATTAATTAAGTAATTTCTATTTTTGAATTGCAAAGGTAATACAATTATTTATAATACAAATCTTTTATGAATTTTTTTTTGAAAAAATAATTTTGAACATGAATATGCAGCGAAGTAATAAATGTTAAATGTTTCGATTTCCGTATAAATTTTATAATCATATAAGTCGTTAATAATAAGCATTATATGCCTTTTGTGGCGATATTGTTTTTAAATAATATATTGCCTTTGTTATTTAAGTTAATATTTTTTTTATAATTTTATGCCGCCAAAGTGAATTAAATATTATGTAATAAAATTATAAAGTTATGACTCTAAACAAAGTAATGATTATTGGAAATGCGGGAAAAGATCCCGAAATAAGACATCTTGATAATGGAGTGTCTGTTGTTAGCTTACCGGTTGCTACAACCGAGCGCTATAAAGATAGAAACGGCGAAATTAAAGAACAAACCGAATGGCATAATGTGGTTTTTTGGCGACAGTTAGCCGAATTTACCGAAAAATATGTAAGAAAAGGAAGCCAAATGTTTATCGAAGGCCGTTTGCGAACCCGTAATTGGGAAGACCAGTCGGGAAATAAAAAATATGTTACGGAAATAGTTGCCGATAATATTCGTTTGCTGGGAAAACGTCCCGATAATAACAATAATAACGGAACTAACAACAGTGTAACACATCAAGCGGCAGATATAAAAACAGAAGAAATCATATCTGACGAACTTTCTCAGGACGACGATCTTCCGTTTTGATTTTAAGTAACTTGACTAATTAAATATTGAGTTGGTGAACGGGTTTGAATAGAAAATTCTTTGCTGACAAGAATTTTTTATTTAAAAATTATTTTGTTTTTTCTATAAATGCTGTTTTTCAATGATGGCATTTATTTTTGTAACATACCGTGCAAATGCATCAATAAATTTAATGCCTGATTATCCTGAATTTACAGTTAACTTTTTGATAATTGCTATATTTTATATTTTTTTTTCCACAATAATGCAAGGCGGGCAAGTATTTCGCGTTCACGAGCATTTTCGGCAGGACAGTAAAATATTTTATCCTTGATTTGTTCCGGCAAAAATTCCTGTTCAACAAAATTATTTTCGTAATCGTGAGCGTATTTATAGCCTTTGTGATAACCCAAATCTTTCATTAATTTTGTAGGAGCGTTGCGCAAATGCAGAGGCACAGGCAAATATCCTGTTGCAACTGTTTCGGCACAAGCTGATTCGATTGCCATGTATGTAGAATTGCTTTTGGCGGATGTTGCTAAAAAAACGGCTGTTTCCGACAAAATTATTTGCGCTTCGGGCATGCCTATTTTATGCACGGCATCAAAGCACGCATTGGCAAGCAATAAAGCATTGGGATTTGCAAGACCAATATCTTCGGCAGCAAGAATCAACATTCGGCGGGCAATAAAAAGCGGATCTTCGCCGCCGTTCAACATTCGGGCAAGCCAGTACACAGCGGCATTAGGCTCGCTTCCTCGCATCGATTTTATAAAAGCGGAAATAATATCATAGTGCTGTTCGCCGCTTTTATCATACAGCGCAATATTTTCCTGCAAGCGGTCGGCAACAATTTTATCGGTTATTACAACAGTATCGTTTTCGACATAAGTTCCGATAATTATTTCAA
>JAIRKV010000276.1 GCA_031259935.1 Prevotellaceae bacterium
ATTAATGTCGGCAACTGCATGGAATTTGAAGAAAATGATGGAAATGTTAAAAGAAAAAGTTTTTCAAATTATTTTTCGCTTATTTTTTTCGCAAAAATTTTATTATCATGCTGCATAAAATTGCTTTTTAAGGAATGACTATTTATAAATGCAACTTATCGAATAAAATACCGTGTTTTACGTACATACAGGCTAAAAGTCGGCAAAACAGAAATCGGGTTTTTTCTTCTTTGTGTTCGTCATTGCGAGCGAAGCGAAGCAACCGAAGCGAAGCGGAGCTCAACGGAGTTAATCCAGAAAAAATGACATTTAAAGATTTAAATATTAAATTATTAAGCCGCTTTGCTCCTCGCAATGACGTGCTGCTTGCTTTTATGTTAAAACAAAACTTACAGAAATAATGTCGTATTATTACTGATTTTTTTATTTTTAAGGAGCGACTAAAATAAAAAATATCCTGAAATACCTGCAAATACTATTATTTTGATAATTCCTGTTTTGAAAAAATAAGATAAAATAAAAGCCGCCATGCAAATTATCAAACTTCTGTAATCAACAAAATTGTGATTGTTCATTAACATTAATGCGGCTGCGGCAATGAGTCCGATAGCGGCAGGCATCATTCCTTTGAGCGCCGACGAAAAATATTTGTTTTTTCTGAAAACAAGAAAAAATTTGCATATAATCAGCATTATTATAATCGAAGGCAAACACACTGCAAATGTTGCAATTATCGAGCCTGAAATACTTCCGCCCGTAGCTGTGTATCCGATGTAAGTTGCACAGTTTATTGCAATTGGTCCCGGAGTTGATTGTGAAATCGCAACAATATCGGTAAATTCTTTTATATTGATCCATTGATGATTTTCAACTACTTCATACTGAATCATCGACAGCATTGCGTAACCGCCGCCAAAACCGAATAATCCGATTTTGAAAAATGTTATAAATAATTGAATGAAAACGCTTAGCATTGTTTTGATATGAATGTATTATAAATGATTGCACATAATCCGGCAACTATTATTACAATAACGGGCGAAATTCCCAAAAGCCATACGGATATTGCCGAAACTGCAGATATGATAATTATATGAATTTTAAACCCGTTATTTTTGAGCATGTTTATCACAGGCACGGCAATCAACGCTACAACAGCAGGGCGTATGCCGCAAAAAATACGTTCTAATGTTTTGCTGTTTTCAAATTCGGTAAAAAATATTGCAATAAGTATAATTATGGTAAATGAAGGAATTACAGTTCCCAAAACAGTTGCAAACATTCCTTTTATTCCCTTGATTTTATATCCGACAAAAATAGCAGTATTTATTGCAACAGGACCCGGCGCCGACTGTGCAAGAGTAAGCATTTCGGCAAACTCGCTGTTATTTATCCATTTGCGTTTGTTTACTATTTCTTTCTCAATCAGCGGAATCATAACATAGCCGCCGCCAAGCGTAAATGTTCCTATTTTAAAGAATGACATAAATAAATTCAAATATTGCTGCATTGTAAAATGAATTTTATTCCTGTTCGGCTGTTTTACATTCTTCCAATATTCGTTTATTGATTCGCTTCACGAATTTGGGACCGTTGTAAATAAAGCCTGTGTAAATCTGTATCAGTCGAGCGCCTGCATTCAACATGTTTATTGCATCATCTTCGGTCATAATTCCACCTGCGCCGATTATCGGCAAATCGCCATCGGTCTTTTTATTTATGTACGAAATAATTTCCAAAGCGCGTTTTGTAAGCGGCGAGCCGCTTAAACCGCCTGCTCCTGTTCGCTGTATTTCTTTTATGCCTGTTTTCAGATTGTTGCGCGATGTTGTAGTGTTGGTTGCCACAATTCCATCAATACCTATGCGGCGTATTACATCAAGTATTTCATCAATCTGCTCAAAACTCAAATCGGGCGAAATCTTTATCAGCATTGGTTTGTATATATCTCTGTATCTGCGAAATTCGGTAAGTTGACCGAGCAGTTTTTTAAGATAGTCGGTTGTTTGCAAATCCTGTAAATTGGCAACATTCGGACAGCTTATGTTTATCACGAAATAATCGGCATAATTATATAATCGTGATAATGTTTTTTCGTATTCAATCGGAGCATTTTCGTTATCAATATCCGTATTTTTACCGATGTTTCCGCCAATTATCAAACCCTGTCTGCGCTTTTTTCGCATGTTTTTAAGAACTTTTTCAACTCCGTTATTATTGAAGCCCATACGGTTGATTATTGCTTTATCTTTGCAGAGTCGGAATAATCGCGGTTTTGCGTTGCCTTTTTGGGCTTTGCGCGTTACTGTTCCTATTTCGACAAAGCCGAATCCCAAATCGGATAATTCGTTGTAAACTTCGGCATTCTTATCGAATCCGGCAGCCATACCTACGGGATTTTTAAACTTAATTCCCAATACTTTGCGTTCGAGCTTTGGTGAACTTACCGTATAATTCATGCGTAACAGCGAATTGAAAAACGGAATGTATTTGGTTATTTTCAACAAACCAACAGTAAGATTATGAATCCTTTCGGGATTAAACAGAAACAATATTAAACGAAAAAATCTGTACATATAATTGCAATTTTATCTGTGCAAAGTTAGCATAAAAACCGTAATGCACATAATACTTATAATCAATTAATGACAAAATATAATTTTTTTGAAATCACTGCCTGTAAAATGAGCATAATTTTGCAATGATCAAGTCAAACATCTTCTTTATTTTTTCATCGCATTTCGAAGATAAACAACCTGTCCTTCGTCAAGAATTGCGCCGGCCTGCATGTTGTTTTTTTTGCAAAGGTCGCGTAATTTCACACCATACAGTTGTGATATGCTTCTCAATGTTTCGCCGGCTTCGGCAACGTGCATTGGAAAATCTTTCCCTGCTTTTGATTTTTTTGCTTCAATATACACGATACCGTCTTTTTCCGGCTGTTCATTTTTATCTGCGTCATTGTATTTTCTAATCTGGGCTGCCGACATTTTAAACTCGTCTCCTATTCTTTCGTATGTATCGTTGTATTTGGCTGTGATATATTTCACTCCGTTTCGCTTATTCACATTTCGGTTAAGTGTTATCACAAAATTGTCGATATTGTATTCGCGCATTGCTTCCGAAGGTTTTTTTATAACTTCGGCGTGTTCGGTTTCTTTTTTATGTTTATCACGGTTTGTGCCTGCTGCGGCGATTTCGGTCGATGGCTCATAATTTTTATCATCATATTTATATAATTGAAAATCTTCAATTATTTTTATCAACATTTCGGCATAATTCGGTGCGGTTGCGTATCCGGCTTTTTTCAGACCGCGCGCCCAGGCTTTGTAATCGGTTATTTTCAAATCGAACAGAGATGCATATCGCTGGCGGTAACGAAGAAAATCGGAATGGTCAACAAACGATTCTTCGTCGGTAGCATACGAGCGGAAACATTCGTTGGGCTGGTCGTCGTCGTGATAAATTTTGCGTCCCTGCCAGCCTGCACATTTTATTCCAAAATGATTTTTTCCGTTAACAGTCAAAGAACTGTTTCCGTTGTTTGATTCCAAACAGGCTTGAGCCAGTATTATACTTGCGGGAATTCCATAAGATTTCATTTGCCGTACTGCAATGTTTTTATATTTTTCGATATACTGCTCGCGGGTAAGTTTTTGTGTAAAAGCAACGTACGGCGTAAGTATCAATGAAAACAATAACAAATAAATTTTTCTCATATTCGATTTTTTTTACAAATGTATATTAAATTTTCGATTCGGTAACGCAGGCTGATTTTGTAATGCCGGGCGAAACGGCGGCGCTGGAA
>JAIRKV010000291.1 GCA_031259935.1 Prevotellaceae bacterium
CGTATTCTGCTGTTTCTGAACTTTTATTTGTACTTTTGTCGTTCTGTTTTTTGAAAAATATTTAAAATTATTATCGTTTTTATGGAAATTACAGCGAAATACAATCCTGTTGAAGTTGAAGACAGACTTTATACCCGTTGGCTGGATAACGGATTTTTTAATTCCGACCCCGACGAACGCGAACCTTATACAATAGTAATACCGCCGCCAAACGTTACCGGCGTTTTGCACATGGGACACATGCTCAACAATACAATACAGGATGTTTTAGTGCGGCGCGCGCGAATGCTTGGTAAAAATGCTTGCTGGGTTCCGGGTACCGACCACGCTTCGATTGCTACCGAAGCCAAAGTTGTTGCAAAACTCCGCGAACAGGGAATAAATAAAGAGCAACTTACGCGCAGCGAATTTTTGAAGTACGCATGGGAATGGAAAGAGAAACACGGCGGAATAATTCTTGAACAGTTGAAAAAACTTGGCGCTTCGTGCGACTGGAGGCGTACGCAATTCACCATGGACGAAAAACTTTCGGACGCTGTTATCGATACATTTATTTATCTTTATAACAAAGGTTTGATATATCGCGGCGTGCGAATGGTAAATTGGGATCCTGCAAGTAAAACTGCCGTTTCCGACGAAGAAGTTATTCACAAAGACATAAACTCAAAACTTTATTATTTATCGTATCCCGTAATCGGCGAAAATACAAGTATTACAATCGCAACTACGCGTCCCGAAACAATCATGGCTGATGTTGCAATATGCATAAATCCCAATGACGAACGATACGGTCGGATGAAAGGAAAAAAAGTATTCATTCCATTGATAAATAAAGAAATTCCTGTGATTTTCGACGAATACGTCAGCATGGATTTCGGAACAGGCTGTCTTAAAGTTACGCCGGCACATGATGTAAATGATTATGCACTCGGAATAAAATATAATTTGCCTGTTATCGACATTATTGACAATGACGGACGACTGAACGAAAAAGCGCAGATTCTTGTCGGCGAAGACCGCTTTGAAGCCCGCAAAAAAATTATAAAAATGCTTGATGATGCAGGACTTCTGGTTAAAACCGAAGAATATAAAAGTTCGGTAGGATTTTCAGAACGTACAGATGCCGTAATCGAACCCAAACTTTCGATGCAGTGGTTTTTGAAAATGGAAGAAATATCAAAACCCGCTCTCGATTATGTGCTTAACGGCGAAATAAAACTTATTCCCGACAAATATAAAAATACTTATAAATACTGGATGGAAAATGTGCGCGACTGGTGTATTTCGCGCCAACTTTGGTGGGGACAGCGTATTCCCGCATGGTATTTGCCCGATGGAAATTTTATTGTTGCCAAAACTGTTGATGAAGCATTTAATATTGCTCAAAAAAAATACGAAAATATAACAATTGACGAACTGCGTCAGGACGAAGATGTTGTTGATACATGGTTTTCGTCGTGGCTTTGGCCTGTTTCGGTTTTCGACCCTGCTGTGTGCGGACATCCCGAAATCAAAGGCAATGCCGATTTGAATTATTACTATCCGACAAACGATCTGGTAACAGCTCCCGAAATTTTATTTTTCTGGGTAGCACGTATGATTATTGCAGGACATGAATTTCGCGGTAAAATTCCATTCTCAAACGTATATCTAACAGGCATTGTACGCGACAAGCAAGGCAGAAAAATGAGCAAATCGCTTGGAAATTCGCCCGATCCTTTGAAATTAATAGAACAATACGGCGCCGATGGCGTGCGCACAGGAATGTTGCTTTGCTCGTCGGCAGGCAACGATATTTTGTACGATAATTCACAGGTAGAACAGGGTCGTAATTTTTGTAATAAAATATGGAATGCATTCAGACTTGTAAACAGTTGGAATGCAGAACAAATACCACAACCCGATTATGCCGCAAAAGCAATAAAATGGTTTAATGCGCAATTCAACAAAACCCTTAAAAATATTTACGACAATTTCGACAAATACAGAATTTCAGAAGCATTGATGGATGCATACAGATTGTTTTGGGATGATTTTTGCGCATATTATCTCGAAATAATAAAACCCGCTTACGGTTCTCCCGTTGACAAATTGACATATGCCGAAACATTGAAAATTTTTGAAAGTCTTTTGAAAATTCTTCATCCTTTCATGCCGTTCATTACCGAAGAAATATGGTTGATTTTGAATAAGGATGAAAAAGAAGACAAAACCATAATGCTCACACTTCAACCGAAACCTTATGATTTTGATGCAAAAATTGTTGATACATTCGAACAGGTAAAAGATATTATTATGAATGTACGAACATTGCGACAAAATAAAAATATTTCGCCCAAACAAAATCTGGAATTGTTTGTGAAAGGTAATTTTGATTTGTCGTTTGCAGGTATTTTGAAAAAATTGGCAAATCTTTCAAAAGTTGAAAAAATAGAAACCGATATCGAAAATGCCTCATCGTTTATTGCAGGCACAAATGAATATTATGTACCGCTCGGCAACAAAATAAATATTGACGAAGAATTGGAAAAACTGAAAAAGGAACTCGAATATATCAGAGGATTTTTAATGGTTGTGAATAAAAAATTAAACAATGACAAATTCGTAAACAGTGCGCCAGTAAATGTAATTGAATCAGAACGCAAAAAACAGTCGGACGCAGAATCAAAAATAAAAATTTTAGAAGATAATATCGCTCGTTTACAGGCAAATAATCTATGAATAATTAAAAAAAGATAATTATAATTTGCAATAACGAAAAATATAACTACCTTTGCAACCTCATTTTAAAAATGAGAATACCGATTCAGTAGCTCAGCAGGTAGAGCACATCCCTTTTAAGGATGGGGTCCTGGGTTCGAATCCCAGCTGGATCACAACAACATTTGTCAATCAAACTTTTATAAAAATAAAAAGTTGATTAAAAATTTATATGCGGCATTTTTACCGTTTATATTTTAATTTTTTTCAAATTTACAAAGGAGCAACCTTCATTCAGGTTGCTTTTTTATTTTTCACTATTACAATATTCTGCCCTTCACGAATTGAAACAGCATGAGAAAATGTTAATATATTGTTAATTACTTGTTGATTAATTGTTAATTATTGATTATTAATCGAATCCACACTCCGAAACAGGCTTTTTCATCTGTTGCAAACAATGCACACGAAATTTATTGCATATTGAAAATTTTATTTCATACTTTTGCACAAATTTTGGTGATGGCTTTCTTTTAGAAAAAAACATTGAAAAGGGAATCAGGTGCAAATCCCGAACAGACCCGCTGCTGTAAGTTCCGCAAAAAGTCTTTGAGCAATACTCAAACCACTGCTTAGTGAAAATGGCAGGAAGGACGGTTTAAAGATGGAGCAAGTCAGAAGACCTGCCAAAATGTATTGGTTTATAGCTTTCGCGGAATAAGGCTTGAGACAAACACGGCGCTTAAATGATTTATAATCGACTTTTTTGCAGGTTTTTATCTCACATTATTTTCGGAAACAGTTTGAGTTTTGGAATTATAAATGAAAGAATATTTGATATTTAAATATATGGAAAAGAAATTAAATTTACGGTTTTGCGTTATCGCAGCAATTATTTTGGTTGCAGCAATGAGCAGATTAATACCTCATTTGCCCAATTTTGCTCCGATAGGAGGAATGGCGTTATTTGGCGCCGCTTATTTCAGTAAATCCCGTTGGGCATTTATTGTGCCTGTTGCATCGATGTGGATAAGCGATCTTGTATTGAACAACATTGTGTACAGTCAATTTTTTGATGGCTTTGTGTGGTTTTACAGCGTTTCGCTATTCACTTACGGCGCTTTTGCTCTCATATCTCTTTTGGGAATTGTTATATTAAAAGAAATAAGCGTTTTCAATTTGACATGTTCGGTTCTGGCTGCTTCGCTCATATTTTTTCTTGTATCTAATTTTGGAGTATGGATGTTATCGGACATGTATCCTCACAATTTCAGCGGATTACAAGCCTGTTACATTGCGGGAATACCTTTTTTTCGCAATACGCTGTTAGGTGATATTTTTTATACATCTGTTTTATTTGGAACTTTTGAAATACTGCAGTACAGATTTCCTGTTCTCAAATTACAGGAAAATATTGAAGAATGAAAAGCATCAGGTACAAATGTTGCGCTTTATTAAGAATATGGAATTACTGTGTATCGTACAAGTCATATAATAAAAAAAATAAATCTTAACGATTATATTCTCAATTATCGCGATCCTGACAAGTTTATAGTTTATTGCAAACAATGCAACCGCTACAATGCTTGTTGGGCGTGTCCGCCATTTGATTTTGATACGGATATGGAACTTTCGTGTTATAAAACAGCGTGGATAATAGGCACAAAAGTAGATATCGAAAATAAAATTATTGAAAACAATAAGGGCTGGGAACTTTGTACATCTTTAACTTACCGAATTATCGAAGAAATACGTCTTGTATCGGATAAAAAACTTTTGGATTTGGAAAATAAATATCCGGGCAGCAGAGCCTTTTTTGCAGGAACATGTCATCTTTGCCCTTTTGGTAAATGTTCGCGAATAAAAGGACGTCCCTGTGTTTTTCCCGACAGGATTCGACCTTCGCTCGAATCGTTCGGATTCGATGTAAGTCAAACATCATTAAAATTGCTGAATATAGAAATGAAATGGAGTCATAATGGAATATTACCGCCATATTTTGTTTTTGTGAGCGGTTTTTTTACCGGCGCAAAAATTAATGAAATAAAATGGTAATATCTAAAATAACAAATTATTATGGAAATATATATTATTAAAAGAGACGGTAAAAAAGAGATTTTCTCAATAGAAAAAATCAGAAATGCAATTGCAAAAGCATTTCTTTCGGTTGGCAGTTTTGCTACGCAGGAAGTGATTACTAACATTTTAAGCCGTATAAACATTAGCGATGGCAGTACGGTAGAAGACATCCAGAATCAGGTGGAAATTGCCTTGATGTCCGAACGCTATTATGCTGTTGCAAAATCATACATGCTTTACAGGCAAAAACATCTGGAAGATCGCGAAATACGCGACAAGTTAAAATTCCTGATTGATTATTGCGATGCAGCCAACGCAGCATCCGGCAGCAAGTACGATGCTAACGCCAATGTGGAAAATAAAAATATGGCAACGCTTATCGGCGAATTGCCAAAATCCAACTTCATCCGCCTTAACCGCCGAATGATTACCGACCGCTTAAAAGAAATGTTTGGCAAAGAAATAGCCGATAAATATATCGACCTGCTGAACAAACATTATATTTACAAAAACGACGAAACGAGCCTTGCCAATTATTGCGCCAGCATCACAATGTATCCATGGCTTATCGGCGGAACCGTTGCTATTGGCGGAAATTCGAAAGCGCCTGCCAATCTCAAATCGTTTTGCGGCGGATTTATTAATATGGTTTTTATGGTTTCAAGCATGTTGAGCGGCGCATGCGCTACTCCTGAATTTTTAATGTATATGAATTATTTTATCGGGCTGGAGTACGGACAGGATTATTATTTGAATACGGAAAAAACGGTAGACTTATCGAAAAAACAGCGAACATTGGACAAAGTAATTACCGACTGTTTCGAACAGATAGTGTACTCGATAAATCAGCCTACGGGAGCAAGAAATTTTCAAGCCGTTTTTTGGAATATTTCGTATTACGACCGTTACTATTTCGAAAGTCTGTTCGGCGATTTCAGATTTCCCGACGGAAGCAAGCCCGAATGGGATTCGCTGAACTGGTTGCAGAAACGGTTTATGAAATGGTTTAATAAGGAACGTACCCGCAGCATACTCACTTTTCCTGTAGAAACAATGGCGCTGCTCACCGAAAACAACGACACAAAAGACAGGGAATACGGCGATTTTACGGCAGAAATGTATGCCGAAGGACATTCGTTTTTTACTTATATGAGCGATAATGCCGACTCGCTGAGCAGCTGCTGTCGTCTGCGCAACGAAATACAGGACAACGGCTTCAGTTACACGCTTGGCGCCGGAGGAGTATCGACAGGCTCAAAAAGCGTGCTTACAATCAACCTGAACCGCTGTATACAGCAGGCTGCGCGAGATGGTATTCATTATATGTTTTTTCTTGAAGACATAATCAATTTGGCGCATAAGGCGCAGCTTGCCTATAACGAAAACCTTAAATACATGTACGAAAAAGGAATGTTGCCGCTGTTCACGGCAGGATACATCAATTTAAGTCGTCAGTATCTCACTATCGGCGTAAACGGACTGGTAGAAGCAGCAGAATTTATGGGTATCGAAATTAGCGACAATGAAAAATATGCAACATTCGTACAGCAAATACTCGGACTTGTTGAAACCTGCAACAAACGTTACCGTACAAAAGAAGTAATGTTTAACTGCGAAATGATTCCGGCTGAAAACGTTGGAGTAAAACACGCAAAATGGGACAGCCGCGACGGATATAAAGTAAATCGCGATTGTTACAACAGTTATTTTTATATTGTCGAAGACGGCTCGCTGAACATCATTGACAGATTCAGAATGCATGGTCGCAAATACATCGAACATCTTACGGGAGGTTCGGCTTTGCATGTCAATCTGGAAGAACATTTGAGCAGGGAACAGTACCGTCAACTGCTTCGCATAGCGGCACAGGAAGGTTGCAATTATTTTACATTTAATATTCCAAACACGGTTTGTAACAGTTGCAATCACATCGACAAGCGCTATCTTAAACAGTGTCCGGTTTGCGGCAGCCACAATCTGGATTATCTGACACGCATTATCGGCTATATGAAACGCGTCAGCAATTTTTCACAAAGCAGACAGGAGGAGGCTGCCCGCCGTTATTATGCTTCGGTACGTCAACTTTGATATTGTTTTTCAGGAAATTCCCAACGAAGTAACGCTTGCTGTCAACATTTCCAACTGTCCCAATAATTGCGAAGGCTGCCACAGCCCATATCTTCGCGAAGACACAGGCGAAATGCTGAACGAAAACCTGATTGCCGCATGGATTGAAAAATACGGAAAAGCAATCACATGTATCTGTTTTATGGGCGGAGATGCCGAACCCTGCGAAGTGGAACGATTAGCCGCTTTTATACATGCATTTACCGACAGAAAAATAAAAACAGGCTGGTACTCGGGACAAGCCTCGCTGCCGGACGGCATTTCACCGGCAAATTTCAACTATATTAAACTCGGCGCATACTTTAATCACCTTGGCGGACTTAACAAACCAACTACAAACCAGCGCCTCTACATTGTAGAAAACGAAACAATGACCGACATCACCGACAGATTCTGGAAACACGGTTAATTCCTCTACCGTTCTGCTGTTGGCTGCTGAAACAAACAGTAAATGAAAAATAAATTTTATCGTACATTAAAATTTTTATTACTTTTGCACAAATTTTGGTGATACCTGTTCCATTCGGAAAAGGTATTGAAAAGGGAATCAGGTGCAAATCCTGAACAGACCCGCTGCTGTAAGCTCCGTACAAATCTTTGAGCAATACGCAAACCACTGCTCTGTAAAAAGAGTGGGAAGGACGTTTCAAAGATGGAGCAAGTCAGAAGACCTGCCAGAATATTTATGGTTTAAAGCTTTCGAGGAATAAGGCTTGAGACGGACATGACAAATATAATGATTTACAGTCGGCATCTTTGCAAGTTTATCCCAACATTATTTTAGAAAGTAATTTTAAGGTTTGTAATTCATGCAGCCTGTAAAATTATTTTCTATTTCCATACGAAGGCTGTTTTGGAAGATTTATTAACTTTTAAACAGTTTTATATATGACTCAAATTTTACACAAAATCAAAGC
>JAIRKV010000293.1 GCA_031259935.1 Prevotellaceae bacterium
TATATTAACTTTGTGATTGTAAAAATAAAATGATGAAGTATATATTTATGAAAATATAATTTGCTAACAAATAATAAATCCATGAAAATATTAATGTTTGGTTGGGAATTTCCACCGCACATATCAGGAGGTTTAGGCACAGCATGTTACGGGCTTACAAAAGGTTTGATAAAAAACAATACCGAAATTTTGTTTGTTGTTCCCAAAGCCTATGGAGATGAAGATACAAGCGCAGCGCGTTTTATAAATGCAAGCGACATTGAAACCACAGGAACTCAGGTAGAACTTGAAAAATTATGGGGAAATATTTCGTTTATCCAGATAGATTCAAATCTTGTGCCTTATGTTGATGAAAAAGAATTTAACCTTTGCGCATCGATTGACAGAGTCGAAAAACGCGAAAGTATTTTTAGGCATAAATACAGTTTTACAGGAAAATACGGAGCAAATCTCATGGAAGAAGTTGCACGTTATGCGCTTGTTGCGGCTACAATAGCACAGAACAGCACATTTGATGTTATACATGCGCACGACTGGTTGACTTATGCAGCAGGAATAATGGCAAAACGCGTATCAAACAAACCGCTTGTAATACACGTACATGCAACCGAATTTGACCGTACGGGCGAAAATGTTAATCCAAGTGTTTTCAATATCGAGAAACAGGGAATGGAACATGCCGACAAAGTAATAACAGTAAGCAATCTTACGCGCAATATAGTTATAAACAAATATGGAATTGATCCCCAAAAAGTAGAAACGGTTCACAACGCAGTTGATTTTCAGGGACGTGAGGAAATTGAAGTGAAACGCAATGTTAAAGATAAGATAATAACGTTTTTAGGAAGAATTACATATCAAAAAGGTCCTGAATATTTTATCGAAGCAGCATGCAAGGTTATGGAACGCTGCAATAATGTTCGTTTTGTGATGGCAGGCAGCGGCGATATGATGAAAAAAATGGTGCGACGAGTGGCAAAACGCGGAATGGGAACACGTTTTCATTTTACCGGATTTCTCAAAGGCGACGAAGTTCAACAAATGTTTGCATTAAGCGATGTTTATGTAATGCCTTCGGTTTCAGAGCCGTTTGGAATTTCGCCTCTCGAAGCAATGCGTTCGAATATTCCGGTTATCATATCGAAGCAGTCGGGCGTAAGCGAAGTGTTGAAATACGCTGTAAAAGTTGATTTTTGGGATGTAGATGCTATGGCTGACTTAATGTACGGACTTGTTACATATCCATCACTATCCAAATTTTTTGTGCGTAACGGACAGGCGGAAGTAAACTCATTGAAATGGGAAAATGCAGCAACAAAAATTCGAAAAATATACGATCAGGTAACAAATACATAAAATAATTAACAATAAAAATATTAACATTCAAAATAATAAGGCTATGAGAACAATTTGTTTATATTTTCAGGTTCACCAACCGTTCAGGCTAAAAAAATACCGTTTTTTCGATATCGGCAAAGATCATTTTTATTATGATGAATTTTTGAATAAATCAATACTTCGCAAAGTAGCCGAAAAATGTTATCTGCCTGCAAATCAACTTATGCTCGACTTGATAAAAACATACGGGAAACAATTCAAAATTGCATACTCGCTGTCGGGAATCGTAATCGAACAGTTTGAACAATATGCGCCCGAAGTTATAGAAAGTTTCAAAAAACTTGCAAAAACAGGCTGTGTGGAATTTTTAGGCGAAACATATTCACACTCGCTTGCAGCATTGCAAATTCACAATGAATTTGAAAAACAGGTAAAATTGCATACTAATCTTATACGCAAACACTTCGGACAAAAACCGACAGTATTTCGCAATACCGAACTGATTTATTCCGACGATACGGGCAAACGCGTTGCCAACCTTGGCTTCAAAGCAATGCTTACCGAAGGCGCAAAACATATTCTCGGCTGGCGAAGTCCTAATTTCTTATATACAAATGCCATTGAACCGCGATTGAAAATATTGCTGAAAAATTTCCGCATGAGCGATGATATTGCATTTCGTTTTTCCGACAAAAATTGGGATGAATGGCCATTAAATGCCGAAAAATATGTGAAATGGCTCAATGATATTGATGAAAAAGATGAAATCGTGAATTTATTTATGGATTACGAAACATTTGGTGAACATCAAAGTAAAGAAACAGGAATTTTTGAATTTTTACGCGAATTGCCAAACAGAATTTTTGCAAACAGTAACTTTGAATTTAAAACGCCATGCGAAGCAGCCGAAAAACATCAGCCTGTTTCGCCAATACATGTGCAGTATCCAATATCGTGGGCTGACGAAGAACGCGACCTGAGCGCATGGCTCGGCAATGAAATGCAGGACGAAGCGTATTCTAAAATATATCAACTGTGCAAAAAAGTTTTGGAAACAAAAGACGAAAATCTGATAAAAACATGGCGTTCACTGCAAACAAGCGACCATTTTTATTACATGTGTACAAAATGGTTTTCGGATGGAGATGTTCATATTTATTTCAATCCGTACGATACTCCTTATGAGGCATTTATAAATTACATGAACGTAGTGAGCGATTTTGAAATATTAGTAGACAAAACACTCGAAGATTTAAAAACCGCAAGAAAATTATCAGTCAAATCTTCTGTCAAAAAAGTTGAAACCAAAACAGAAAAAACTGCGGTAACAGCAAAAAAAACCGCAACAAAACCGGCATCTGCCGCTAAAAAAGTCGATAAAAAAACAAAAATGAAAAAATAAAATGAAAAAACTGTTATTTATTCTGTTGGCATTAAGCCTGTTTGCCTGTAAAAGCAATAAAAAGGAAACGCAGGAACTCGAATTTGCTTATCAGGAAAAAGAAATCAAACCCGAAATGTATTACTCGGAAGATGTAACATTTACAAACGAAAAAGAAAACTTTACGCTTGCAGGAACTTTAACTTTGCCTTCGCGCGAAGGAACTTTTCCTGCGGCAGTATTGATTACGGGAAGCGGCACACAAAACCGAAACGAGGAAATAATGGGACACAAACCATTTCTTGTTTTAGCCGACCACCTTACGCGTAATGGAATTGCCGTATTGCGTTTCGACGACAGAGGCGCCGGTGAATCAAAAGGATACAATCCCGATGCAACTACGGAAAATTTTGCCGATGATGTCGAAGCGGCTGTGAATTATCTTTTGTCGCGCAACGAAATCGACAAAACAAAAACAGGATTAATCGGACACAGCGAAGGTGGAATTATTGCGCCAATGCTTGCAGCAAAATCAAATGATATTGCATTTATCGTTTTGCTTGCAGGTCCGGGTATTCAAGGCAAAGATTTACTGCTAATGCAGACGGCGCTCATTGCAAAAGCAATGAGAACAAACGACAGCATAATAGAAAAATCAACTGCTGTGAACAAACATCTGTATGAACTTGTATGCAACATCGATGACCCCGAAGAACGTGAAAAACAGGCAACCGAATATATAAAACATTACCTGTCCGAAATTCCACCTGCACTGAAAGGCGGTAAAACGGATGAAGAACTTGTTGCGGGATTACTGAAAGAAATAAATAATCCGTTTATAGTATATTTACTGCGCTACAATCCTGCACCGACGCTGGAAAAAGTGAAATGTCCCGTGCTGGCTCTGAACGGAAGTAAAGATTTACAGGTTCCGTCGAAAGTGAATTTGGATGCTGTAAAAACTGCGCTCGAAAAAGGCGGAAATACGGATTTTACAGTGAAAGAATTAGACGGATTAAATCATCTTTTTCAGGAATGTGATACAGGTTCGCCAATGGAATATGGAACGATTAAACAAACTTTTTCGCCTGTTGCATTAAACGAAATTTCAAAATGGATACTTGATAAAGTGAAATAATCCCGAAAAAACATTTTTTGACTGTTTACTGAAAAAAGACACACGACAGAATGATTTTATCCTGATTATTCCATCATTTTTTTATAAAATTATCATAAAATTTTTTGTTTTTCAATAATTTTTTATAACTTTACCGCAATTAGTAACCATTAACGCTAAATAATTATGGAAAAAGTTATAAGATCATATTCGCTGCATAATTTCAAAAATATTCCTCAAATATCTCGTCTGTCGGATGAACTCGTTAGAGATATAGAAATTGTTGGACGGGTTTTACCTTTCAAAACAAACAATTACGTTGTAAACGAACTGATTGACTGGGACAGTGTAAATACGGATCCTGTATTTACGCTCAACTTTCCTCGTCGCGAAATGTTAAGAAAACGGCATTATGACGTTGTTAAAAGACTTTTGGATGAAAATGCCGACAGACATGTAATAGACGAAGTTGTGAAACGAATACGCCTGACGCTTAATCCCAATCCTGCCGGACAGGAACACAATGTTCCGTATCTTGGCGAGATAAGATTAAAAGGTATTCAGCACAAATATCCCGAAACTATCCTGTTTTTTCCAAGTCAGGGACAAACCTGTCATGCGTATTGTACGTTTTGTTTCCGCTGGCCTCAATTTTCAGGAATGACCGAGTTTAAATTTGCAATGAAAGAAGCCGATTTACTGTTGAAATACCTTAAAGCACACAAAGAAGTAACCGATATTTTATTCACCGGCGGCGACCCGATGGTGATGTCGGCAGAAATGCTGACAATGTATATTCAGCCTTTATTTCAAAAAGAATTTAATCATATTCATACCATACGCATAGGAACAAAATCGCTTAGTTATCACCCTTACCGCTATATCAGCGATAAAGACAGCGACAGCATTATCAGATTGTTCGAGCAGATAAACGCATCAGGAAAAAATCTTTCGATACAGGCACATTTTAATCATCCCGTAGAATTATCTACAAACGCCGTACAGCAAGCCATCAAACGAATAAGAAATACGGGCGCACAGATAAGAACGCAATCTCCCGTATTGAATCATATCAACGACAAGCCCGAACTCTGGTCGCAACTTTGGCGCAGGCAGGTAGATCTGGGATGTATTCCGTATTACATGTTTATTCCGCGCGACACGGGAGCTAAACATTATTTTGAATTACCTTTGGAAAAATGCTGGGAAATAT
Source organism: Prevotellaceae bacterium (assembly GCA_031259935.1). Classification (GTDB taxonomy): domain Bacteria; phylum Bacteroidota; class Bacteroidia; order Bacteroidales; family UBA932; genus JAIRKV01. The sequence continues at coordinate 5,050 of JAIRKV010000293.1, forward strand.
ACAGAAAAGCATATCGCAATGTCAGCGGAATTTGCCGAACAGTGCGCGGTCCAAGCATGAGCGACCTGGCAGGAAAAATACAGATTCTGGGAATTCAGGAAGTTAAAGGCGAAAAGATTTTTGTTCTCCGCTTTTTGCAGGGTCGAAATCCCAAATGGGTTGATATTCCGTTCTTTGCCGAATACAATTCAAAAGCAACATGGTTTAATCAATTGAAACCGGCTTTTGGCGAAGAACATTTCTTTTTTGAAAAACAGCAGTGCAATTTACACTCAAAAGGCGATTTGCTGTTTGAATAGAAATGATATATGCTTTGTTGTGGTAAAAATGTTAAATAGTCATTCCTTAATAAGTGGTGAAATCATTTATTATAAATACAACTGACATTTAATAATTTAAAGATTTAAACATTTAAAATTTAAAGAATAAAGCGTCATTGCGAGGGCGTCAGCCCGAAATAATCCAGAAGATTTTTTCCATTTTTTCTCTGTTTATTTTTTCTGGATTGCGAGGCGTTCCGCCTCGCAATGACGTTTTATTTTTCTTTTACCTCTATATTATTCTTTAAATCTTTAAATTATTAAATCTTTAAATTTCTAAATATTTTCCGGTTTACAGGTCGTAATCGTACCATTTATTACGGCTACTGCCGAAAATAACGGCAACGGAAAGCCTGTACGTATTGTCGATAAGCGTATTGCGATTGCCGGTTACAAAGAGATATGATGCGGCAAAATCCAGATTTTTGTATTTTATGCCTGCGCCGAAAGTAAGATATGAATTATTACTTGCTGTTTTTGATTCGTGATGATAGCCTGTGCGTAACAGTATCAGTTTTTTATACGAATATTCGACGCCAAAAATACATGCCGTTTTCGACAGGTCGCTTGCAATGCCGTGCACAGCAGCCGATATTACCGACGAGTTTAGATATTTGTAGTTGCCAGGCACAAGCGATTTGTGAAATTCAATCACGGGCGATAAATAATTAATATCATTAAAATTAAAAGTTATGCGCGCTCCAAATTTGATATTCATTGGCAAAAAATAACCTGCGCTGTCCGAAATATTTACTTTGTTTCCCAGATTTGAAACCGTTACGCCGAATGCCATTTCGGATTTGGGCGCAAACGAAAAGTCTACAGGTTTTTGATAAAAAAATGCAATATCAGCGGCAATATTCGATGTGTGGTCTATCACGGGATTTATATTTTGCAGCGCTATTTTTGTCGAATTTATGTATCTAAAAGTTATTGCTCCCGACAGGTTTTTGCCAAGCCGCCGCGAATACGAAATATCAAGTGCAAATTCATTCGGGCGCGCCGTTTGCAGAAATTCGTAATTGTCGGTATAAAACTCAATGTTTCCAAGCGAAAAAAATCTTATTGATGCGCCAATCGCTTCGTTGCCGTTATATTTATAAAATCCCGACAGGTAGGTTATGTAAATGTCGCTTGTTGCCGCTTTCAGCCATGGCGTGTACGACAGCGCCACGCCGCCGTCGTGCTGCGAAAAAATGTATTTTGCGGCATTCCAGTGTTGAGCGTTTGCATCGGCGGATGTTGCCACGCCTGCATCGCCAAGCGACGCCGAACGCGCATCGGGCGCAATGGTAAGCGTATTCAGCGCAGGCATTAATTCCTGTGCATATGTTTGCGTCGGTAATATTATGAACAGTATTAATATGATATTTTTTATTCTCAATTTCATTATACAAAAGATAAATTCAACATGCAAATATAATTTTTAATTTTGCAAATTTAGAAAAAAATCATCGGGAAAATAAAAATCCGATTTTCCCTGCGCCCGCCATTTTCCCTGTCGTGCCGAACGGGTTTACCGGCAGGCGCTCATTAATAACGGAAAAAAATCATTTGTCGACAATAAATTACCGACAGTTTAAGTTGCCGACGGGCAAGGTTCAGTCGGTTATTTCTTCTATTTTTGTTCTGTCGGGCTGCGGATTCACTTCTTTCTGCTGTTTTACATATTCTACAAGCGCTACAGCAGATTTCACATTTAACGATTTCCCGGCATCTTTATGATCAAATTTATACGCTGAAGCAATAAAACTGTTCATGCCCGTCATGTATTTCCTGTTTTTGTCAAGCGGATTTCCCTTTGCGTCCCGTATTTCAATATCAACAACTTCATTGTTTTTTACTTTAATTGAATAAGATATTCCCGATGTTTTCAAATCGGCGTATTTACTTTCGCTTTTGTACGAATTTTTAAGTAACGAATATATTTCATCATAACTCAGTTCAAACACAATAACGTAATTGTCGAAAGGGTCGAGTTTGTATAGTTGCAGCAGGGAAATGTCGCCTTTTGCAATTTCATCTATTCTGATTCCTCCCGAATTTTGAAATGCTATATCAAGATTGAAATTTTTCGCAACGGCATCGGTCATTAATCCTCCGAGATTTTCTTTTCCCTTAAAATCGGCGACTGCTCTGCCGGCAACCTCATTCAGCGGCGTTTCGTCGTAATATTTGTTTATCAGCGCCTGCAATTCTTCGTTTTTATCCTGCAAGGTTGATACATCGATAAGTTCGAATTTTTTTTCGACAATCGTTTTGCCTTTCATCTTTATTGTGGTTTTGCCTATGTATTTCAAATAGCATTCGGTTTGTGAAATAAGAACGCCGTTTTCAATCATTCCATCAACGCGTGTATGCGAATGTCCGCCAATGATAACATCAAGTTCGGGCATTTCGTTGGCAAGAATCACATCTTCATCTATGCCGTTATGGCTTAGCGCTATGAACACATCGCACTGCCGGCGCAGATTTTTATATTGCAACGCCGTTTCGACAGGCTGGAAGAAATCGATGTTATGAACTTTGTCGGGATGCGTACTCGGAATTAATTTCCCGTTTAAATTTTCAACCTGAATCGTTGCCAGAATACAAATCTCAATTCCATCCATTTTGAGCATTACATAAGGTTCGGGCTGCTTTATCACTGACTTTTCCGAAACTTTCATATTTGCGCAAAGCAAGGGAAACTTTGCCTGTTCGATACGTTTGAACAAAAAATCCTGCCCGTAGTCAAATTCGTGATTTCCTATCACTCCGAAGTCATAGCCGATTTTGTTCATTATTTCAATCATCGGATAACCTTTATCGTCGTGCTGATCGACAATCGGATTTCCCGAAAACATGTCGCCGCCGCTGAGAAGCAGCACATTTTTATTTTCGGCTCTCACTTTATCGATGTATGCCGCAACTTTGCCATAATTATCAATCATGGCATGCATGTCGTTAGTCGACAAAATAATTATTTGTGTTTCTTTGTTTGCTGAAGAGCAAGCTGTAAAAACAAAAATTGCGAGTAAGTAAAACAGTTTTTTCATTTTATTATTTTTTTTATTGTTATTTGTGAATTTTCGTGTAAGGGTCCGCTAATCGAAAAGCGATTGCCGTACCTGTCATATATTTCCACTTTGCCTTGTTTTATTTCTTCCAAAACATTTTTATCGAACTTGCGTATGGCGGCTTCTGCTGTTGCTCCGACAAATATTTCGATTTCGTTTCCGTTTATAAATATTTTCATTGTTTTGAATTTTACAAAATTTATTTATACCTGTCGGCAGATATTGAAAGTATAAATAATTGATATCCGTTTTTGTCTTTATACGAATAATTTAATGTTACATTATTATTGCGCTGGTACTGCATTTCAGGAGAACCTTTTAATGAATTAACAATATTTGGCTCAAAAATGCTTTTTAATTCGGCAGTATCAACGTTATCTTTACTCATATTAACCAAAGTATAATTGTATTGAAAAACATTGTCCGGTTTTACAATTGTATTATCAAGACGTGTATCTCTGTTAATCATTACGGGACACATTTTATTCATTTCATCTGCAATCTGCAACAGTTCCCTGTTTATTGATGGAGCATTAAAGAATAATAACTTAACAATAAAATATATTGAGAAAAAAGCAATAACAAAGGTTATGCCGTTTTTTTTATTTTTATTGAATATTTTTTTGCTGTTAAATTCATAACCGCAATTACTGCAAAACTTTGCATCAGCCGTGCTTTGTGCGTTGCATTTTTTACATGTAACAGTATTTTTCATAAATTATAAATATAAATTTCCGCAAATTTATAAAATTATTTTGATATTTAGTCGCTCCTTACGAATAAAAAAAAACAACAATGATAAGACACATTAAAATTTACGGTATTTATTTATTTCTATCAGTTTTGTCCTGACACAAAAGTAAGCAAAACGTCATTGTGGGGAGCGCAGCGATTTAAAGATTTAAAAATTTAAAGATTTAAATAAGCACCACGTCATTGCGAGCGAAGCGAAGCAATCCAGAAGCGCAGCGGAGATCAACGATTTAATCCAGAAAAAAACCGTCTGAACTGTGATTTGTGTGATTAAAATGATTAATAATGAAAAAAGAATGACAAATAAAAAAACCTTATTTCAAAAACAAAACAACCTTAGTAGCAACAGATAACACACACCCGCCAACCTTATTACCTTATTGTTCATTTGTTTCCTGCATCCCGGCGGGATGCATCGCTCGGTAGAATGTCACCGCAACAAAGGTTACGTGCGGAGCAGCGGCGGTTTTTCAAGTCATTTGCAGTAACCCGCACGTGATGCACAAAGAGATGTTGTTTCTACCGAGCGACGCATTCCTAATGGAATGCGAATAAGCAAATCAAAGAGCGTAGCGGCTTAATAATTTAAATATTTAAAGTACGAAAAGGCAAAGTAAAACGATTACCGATGAATTTTAAAACGATAACTATCGTTTGAGGAAAAGATAACTATCGTTTTGTCAAAAGACGGTTATCGT
>JAIRKV010000013.1 GCA_031259935.1 Prevotellaceae bacterium
GCAATGACGAACACAAACCTTATTTCCACCTTATTTCAAAAACAAAACAACCTTAGTAGCAATAGATAACACACACCCGCCAACCTTATTACCTTATTGTTCATTTGTTTCCTGCATCCCGGCGGGATGCATCGCTCGGTAGAATTTCACCGCAAGCAAAGGCTACGTGCGGAGCAGCGGCGGTTTTTCAAGTCATCTGCGGCAACCCGCACGTGATGCACAAAGAGATGTCGTTTCTACCGAGCGATGCATTCTTAATGGAATGCGAAACAATGCCGTCGGCAATTAGCACGACGTGTACGCTACCGTTTTTTCTACCGATATTCTATCCCTGCGGGATAGGCGTCATTTCAAAAATTTAAAGATTTAAAATGTCCCCAAAGTCCCTTTGGTCGCCGACCTGTGGCAAACAAACCGTCATTGCGAGGAGCGTAGCGACAAGGCAATGACGCGCTTCTTTAAATTATTAAATTCTGGATTGCTTCGGTTGCTTCGCTTCGCTCGCAATGACGAACATAAAAACCTTATTTCTACCTTATTTAAACAACAAAACAACCTTAGTAGAGCAAAAGATAACACACACCGCCAACCTTATTACCTTATTTTCATTCGTTTCCCGCATCCCTGCGGGATGCATCGCTCGGTAGAAATTTTACCGCAACAAAGATTACGTGCGGAGCAGCGACGGTTTTTCAAGTCATCTGCGGCAACCCGCACGTGATGCATAAAGGGACGTGGTTTTTACCGATATTTTGTCCCTGACGGGACAGGCGTTATTGAGAGGAATGTTTAATGATTTAAATTTAAAGAATAATGTGGAGGTAAAACAGAGAAAAAGGAAATTATAATGTAATTACATTTTTTTATTACTTTTACACAAATTTTTAAATATTTATGAAATGAAAAAAGTTATTAATTATTCGGGAACAGGTATAAAAACATTAAAAAATATTGCTTTATTTATACTGATTATTGGCTTGCTTGCAACTGTTATAAGTTTTGTTGGCTGCTGGAAAAGAGATTTTTTAGATTCAGAGTTTCAGTTTGAATTGTTGCCGGGCGTTCTGTTAATTCTTGTTGCTACCCTGTTGGCGTATGGTATTTGTATGGCTATTGCAACGATTGCGAAAAATTCAATTTTTATAAAAGAGCAATTAAATGCTCTGTTAGAGAAAGAGGGCATAAAATTTAATCTTAAAGAACCACAAAAACCAGTAAATAGTTTGTTTTAATTTTAAAAATCCTGTAAAAAAATGCAGTATTTTTTTGTAATTACATTTTTTTTGTACTTTTGTAATTATAAAATATTTTTGTACCTGTAATGAGAGAACTATTAGGAAAATATTGTATTGATTTATCGAAGCTGGTATTTGGCGGGGCTGTTCTTTCAGCAATAATGAAAGAAGACATATCGCTAATTTTGATTGTATTGACTGGCGGAAGTGTGGTTTTTATACTGGCTTTTTCAGGTTTTTTATTACTTAATAAAAAGGAGAAATGACTATGGCAGTTTTAATTTTATTTGGCATGGCGGGTTTGTTTGGTATTTGCTGTATTATTTATGCGTTGATTGACAACAAAAAAAATGTTGATATTAAATAGTCGTTCCTTATAAACTGTTTAATTTACATATTAACTGTAAATCAGATGTAAAAAACGATGAATGGAATTGCCGGATGGTGATTTGTTACCTGCATCCCGTCGGGATGCATCGCTTGGTAGAAACGACATCTCTTTGTGCATCACGTGCGGGTTGCCGCAGATGACTTGAAAAACCGCCGCTGCTCCGCACGCAGCCTTTGCTTGCGATGAAATTTCTACCAACATTTTATCCCTACGGGATATTTTTATTGTTTTTTCATTATTCATTATTAATCATTTTAATCATATAAATCAAAATTCGGACAATTTTTTCTGGATTAACTCCGTTGAGCTCCGCTGCGCTTCGGTTGCTTCGTCGCTGCGCTCCTCGCAATGACGTGCTTATTTCTCTGTTTTACCTCTATATTTCTTTAAATTTTTAAATACTGGATTAACTCCGTTGAGCTCCGCTACGCTTCGGTTGCTTCGGGCTGACGCCCTCGCAATGACGTGGAACTTCTTTAAATCTTTAAATTATTAAATGTTTAAATCGCTTCGCTCGCAATGACGAAGAAAATTTGCATTTATAAATATTTATAATAAATGATTTCACCATTTATTAAGGAGCTGCTATTTAATCCGCAATTTACGGAAGAAAGGCAGCATTAAATTTTTCAATGTTCGGAATTATTTTTCCATCGTTTGCTTTATCATTGAATACGAACGGGGAACTAATTTTTCCAGTCGTCGTAAAACCTCGCTGCTCACATATTTCGCCGAAAACGGAACGACAACCGTAGTTATATCTTCTGTTGCGGTATTGCGTCCGTATTTGAAATCATAGGTCAGCGAACCATCCGTGTTCAGTTTGTCGCCGGTAAGGTCGGGCGAAGGAATTGAAATGTAGGCATGAACTTTGCCTTTTGCCGCTTGCCGTGATAATTGGCGGTCGCGTTTAAGCGCTTCGTAACATTCTTTTGCCGTGAAAAGCGCAGGGTCGATAAATTCAAAGTCGTCGGCAATAAGATTTTTATAAACATATTCTCCGTTTTTGGTACAGGCACGCAGTTCGGATATAACGCTGTTGAGCGTATTCAAAAGATACGGATAATGCGTGCAGCCGAGAATTATGCGTTTTAAGGGAATTTTATTTCCGCTCAAACGATATTTTTCAATCAGCGAAACCAAATGAAAACGGGCGTAATTTTCCGAAGAATTTAACTGAACGTCCGTCAGGCTGTCGCCTGCATATTTTGTAAATAACGCATGGTCTGCCGTGTCGAAATTATAAACATCCATCAGGTATGTTTTAATATCATTTTCTTCGTTGCCGCATTTGGGACCTCTGTAATTGTCGCACATTTCAACCAGATTGCGGTCGGTATAATCTTTTTCGCCGTCAACCGATTCGGCAAATCCTGCGCCCGGCTGATTTATTACGGTTATGTTGCCTTTAAATCCCATTTCGTCTTTTGTTTTTAAAAGCGTTTTTTCATAAGCGTTTGACGCAATGGTTCCGGCTGTCGCCAGCACTCCTATGGCATAATCGTTATTTCGGTCGAGTGGGAGCAAGGTTGCGTTTACTCCTGCATTGATTACTCCGATAACATGAATGCCGGTGCCGCTTTTTTTCAGTAATGTGGAAATATCTTCCAGTCCGTAAGCGGTTGCCGTATTGCATGCAACAACTATTATTTTTGAGGGCTTTTCTTTAAGCAAAAACAAAGCGTCTT
>JAIRKV010000081.1 GCA_031259935.1 Prevotellaceae bacterium
TTTGGCTTTACAACTCGCCTCATCGGGATACATCTCTGTGAAATTCAATAAATTCATATCTTCTTTCTATTTTTAAATTGCAAAGATAATAATTCCAGGTCAAATATTGAGTATGCATATTCTGGATTAACTTCGTTGAGCTCCGCTGCGCTTCGGTTGCTTCGCTCCTCGCAATGACGTGCCGGATTTTTTTTGAAATGAGGTTGTATTATTCCCAAAATGCCCATTAGGATATAACTCATTGATAATGAATATTTATTCTAATGAACATCATTAGAAAATTTGATTTACAATATGCTAATAATCATAGAATTATGGCGTATTAATTCGATACAAAAGGTAATTTTCGTATGAATTAATGCTAAATGAACAATTTGGGTTTATTAAATTATTCCAAAGATAATTTTTATACGCGGTTGCGTGTAATTTGAAAATTTAATCTATATTTGTAATAAATTAAATGTTAACTTTTAAAAATTTATAGCGAAATGAAAAAAATTTTATTTTTTGGATTTGCCTTGCTGGCTTTGAATTTTATCTTTGTTTCCTGCAGCAAAGATAATGATGATGATACTCCAAATTCTCTTGTTGGCACATCGTGGAAATGGTCGGTAGATGAAAATGATGGCAGCGGAGATGATTATGTTATTTTTTCGTTTATTAATGAAACCGATATGACTGAATACATAGGAGATGATGACAAAACATATCAGGGACATTACACATATTCGAAACCTGTTGTTAAAATTACAGTAAATGAAGATGATGAGACTCTTGACATTGAAGGAAGAGTAAGCGGAAACAAAATGACTTTTACGTACAATGGTGGAACAGAAGTATTTATTAGACAGTAACTGCAAAAGAACAAAAAAGCGCAATGGATTTTGCGCTTTTTTTATTTTCGACATTTAAGCCGTTCAGTCTAATTTATGTATAGCCAGTCCCGAACGCAGTTTAGGTTCAAACCACGTAGTTTTGGGCGGCATAATATTTCCCGTATCGGCAATATTTATCAGCTGTTGCATCGACACGGGAAACAAAGCAAATGCAGCAGCCATTTCGCCGCTGTCAACACGGCGTTTAAGTTCCTGCAATCCGCGGATACCGCCCACAAAATCAATGCGGTTTGACGTTCGCAGATTTCCGAGATTAAGAATTTCGTCGAATACAAGATTTGAAAGAATGGTTACATCAAGTGTTCCAAGCGGGTCGGCATCGTTGTATGCGCCTTGTTTTGCCGTAAGCGAATACCATTCTTTGTCGATATACATCGAAAAGTTGTGCAGTTTTTCGGGTTTGTATATTTCTTTTCCTTTATGTTCTATTGTAAACGATTTTTCGAGTTTTGCAATAAATTCTTCCTTGCTCAGTCCGTTCAAATCTTTTATTAAACGGTTGTAATCAATAATCATTAAATTGCTTGCAGGAAAAATTACAGCCATAAAATAATTGTATTCTTCTTTGCCTGTATGATATTTGTTTTTATTGCGTTTTTCTTCGCCCGTGCGCGCAGCCGCTGCTGTACGGTGATGACCATCGGCAACATAAAGCGCCGGAACAGAAGCAAAAATTCCGGTAATTTTTTCATTGATTTCATCGTCATCAATTATCCAGAAATCGTGTCCAAAGCCATCTTCGTCGGCAATAAAACTGTAAACGGGAACTTGATTTGTTACTATTTTGTCAACTATTTCGTTCATTTCATCAACATCGGGATAGGCAAAGAAAACGGGTTCGATATTTGCATTTTGTATTTTTACGTGAATCATTCTGTCGTCTTCCTTGTCTTTGCGGGTAAGTTCGTGTTTTTTTATTTTTCCGCTCAAATAGTCATCAACATTTGCGCATGCAACCAGTCCGTATTGAACTCTGCCGTTCATGGTTTGCGAATATATATAATATTTTTCTCTGTCGTCCTGTACAAGCCATCCCTGTTCCTGCCATTTTTTGAAGTTTTCAACAGCCTTATCGTATGCCTGCTGTGAATGTTCATCAATCATCGGTTCAAAATCTATTTCGGGTTTTGTGATATGCAGCAATGATTTTTCGCCTGCTTCGGCTTTTGCTTCTGCCGAATTCATAACATCATAAGGTCGCGCCGATACCTGCTTCGCTATTTGTTTCGGCGGACGCAATGCTCTAAAAGGTTTAATTTTAACCATGTTTTTAATTCTTTATCTATTAAAATTTCAATGAATATCCGTATTTTTAATTTGTGTTTTTCAAACAAATTTATTTGTTGAGTTGAAAAGTTGTATCTCCGTTTTTGAAAAAGTTTATAATTTGAACGGCTGCTGCTAAACCTGCATTAATATTTGCTTCGGCAGTTTCGGCTCCTGTTTTTTTAGGCGTTGCAAAAATGCGGGCATCAAATTTCTGCTGTAATTCTGCAATATTTGAAGGCGCAACATCTGTTGCATATTTTATATCGGTACGTTCTTCAAACAGTTTTATCAAATCATCTTCATCAATTATTTCTCTGCGAGCCGCGTTTATCAAACAACCGCCTTCAGGCATAAGATTAAGTAATTTATAATTGATTGATTTTTTCGTTGTTTCGTTTGCCGGAATATGCAACGAAACATAATCGCAATTTGAATATAAATCTTCAACTTTATCAACTGCCGTAATGCCATCGGCTTGCATCGCTTCTTTTTTGACAAACGGGTCGAAAGCCCAAATCTGCATGTCGAAACCTTTGGCAATGCGGGCAACCATGCGACCTACATTTCCGTAAGCATGAAGTCCGAGTTTTTTTCCTTTAAGTTCTTTACCTGTACCTGCGCAGAATTTGTTACGACTCATAAAAATCATCAATCCCAAAACAAGTTCGGCAACTGCGTTTGAATTTTGTCCCGGTGTATTCATTGCCACAATGTTTTTTTCGGTACAGGCGTTCAAATCAAGATTATCAAAACCTGCGCCTGCGCGTACAACTGTTTTCAGTTTTTTTGCTGCTGCTATAACTTGCGCTGTAACTTTGTCGGAACGCACAATCAACGCATCTGCATCGGCAACTGCCGACAATAATTGAGATACGTCAGTATATTTTTCGAGTAAATTAAGTTCGTGTCCCGAACTTTCAATAATTTTGCGAATGCCATCAATGGCAATTTTTGCAAAAGGTTTTTCTGTTGCTATTAATATTTTCATGATATTACTTATTTATTTGTTTGCTGATTTGGTTTGTTAATTAATGATTTTTTAATGCGCTTAATTTATTAAATATTTCTTTTATCAATTTGCGGGCAAGTTGCCAAACGTTTAATTTCTCAAAAGAATAATAATACATTTTTAAAAACCATCAAATCGACAGTCAATATTTTTTTTCAAATTCCTGCATGCATTTTATCAGTTCCAGCACGCTTTCAATAGGCAGTGCATTATAGCACGATGCACGGAAGCCGCCAACAGAGCGATGTCCTTTAATTCCAACCATTCCATGCGATTTTGCAAATTCCATAAATGCCGTTTCTTTGTCTTTGTGTTCTTCTTTCATCACAAAACAAATATTCATGTACGAACGCGCATCTTTTTCAGCAGTTCCCGTAAACAGTGAATTGCGTTCTATTTCGGCATAAAGAATTTCGGCGCGTTTTTTTGCAAGTTCTTCCATTTTTTCTACTCCGCCCGATTCTTTTATCCATTTAAGCATTTCGTTCATTATAAAAATCGAAATCACAGGCGGAGTATTGTACATCGATTCGTTTTTGATATGCATCCTGTAATCAATCATGGATGGAAGTTGACGCGAAACTTTTCCCAGCACATCTTCGCGAACAATAACAAAAGTTACGCCGGCAGGACCTGCATTTTTTTGAGCGCCTCCGTATATCAAAGCATATTTTGAAACATCAACATTGCGCGTCATAATGTCTGATGACATGTCGGCAACAAGGTTTACCCGACAGTCAAAATCTTCGCGGATTTCCGTTCCGTAAATTGTATTGTTTGTAGTAATGTGAAAATAATCGGCATCTGCCGGAACCGTCCATCCTTTGGGAATGTAATTGTAGTTTTTATCTTTCGAAGATGCAACTATGACAGTTTCGCCAAACAGCGCTGCTTCTTTTGCCGCCTTGCTTGCCCATACTCCCGTATCGAGATAGGCGGCTTTTTTTTCAAGTAAATTATAAGGAACGTTCAAAAACTGCGTACTTGCGCCTCCGGCCAGAAAAAGTACATGATAACCATCAGGTATGTTCAGCAGTTCTTTCCATAATGAGCGACATTCGTTCATCACGTTTTCCCAGTCTTTCGAACGGTGCGAAATTTCCAGCACCGATAATCCGTTGAAGTTAATAATTGCTTTTGCCGTAGCATCAAGCGTTTGTTGTGGCAGGATACATGGACCTGCGCCAAAATTGTGTTGTTTCATATTTTTAAGAATTTATTTTTTAACAATTAAAATAATTGCCAAAGGTACGAAATTTAAGTTGAACAGCAAAAAAAATATATAAACAATAATCATTTT
>JAIRKV010000163.1 GCA_031259935.1 Prevotellaceae bacterium
AATAATTTAAATATTTAAAGTACGAAAAGGCAAAGTAAAACGATTACCGATGAATTTTAAAACGATAACTATCGTTTGAGGAAAAGATAACTATCGTTTTGTCAAAAGACGGTTATCGTTTGCAGAAAAGGCGACAAGGAATCAGGGTCAACGCATTAAAAAATGTACAAATAGACGGTTGCTAACAATTTGGCTGTTTTGTTGTTGAAATAAGGTGGAAATAAGGTTTTTGTGTGTGTTCGTCATTGCGAGCGAAGCGAAGCAATCCAGAAAGAACACAAAGCACAGGTCTGGATTGGTTGGCTACGCCGAACCCTGCGGGTTTCGTCGCTACGCTCCTCGCAATGACGTGCTGCTTGCTTTTATGTCAAAGCAAAACCGACAGAAATAATGCCGTATTATTGCTGATTTTTTTTATTTTTAAGGAGCAACTAAATAACCTGTTGCGCATTTGGAAAAAACAAATAAAAAAGCGCATTAACGCTTTTGAAGATTGCTGCGATGGAATAGTTGCTCTTGGCGACAAGCATTTCCCAAAATATCGGAGAAAAGTAAAAGAAAGCATAAAGAAACTGTTATCAAAAAAGCCAATAATTAATAACGGACAAACATTCCAGTCAAGTTTTTTTTGATAATCGGCTATACTTCAAAAAGTACTCAGAATTATACATACGATTATTAAACAGACTGATTCATTTTTACGGAAATCAACACAAATATCATATTATTTTATTAAGAGGCTGCCGTTTAACCATATTTATTGATTGAATTTTCGTTTTGCCGGAATATAATTACAAACTTTTATATAATTTTGCGGTGTCAACTTTTATCAGAATATTTGCAAAATGAATTTTCGCAAAACTTTATGATACTGGTAATGATGTATTAAATTATTAAAAATGTTACCGATACTTAAAAAAGAAATTGTACTGTTTTTTTCATCGCTTACAGGATATATAAGCGTAGTGATTTTTCTTTTTCTCACAGCATGGTTTATGTGGATTTCGCATGGAGAAATGAATATAATCGACAGCGGATATGCAAATATCGATACTTTATTTGTAATTGCGCCATGGATTTTTTTGTTTCTTGTTCCGGCAACAACAATGCGCAGTTTTGCAGAAGAAAAAAAAATGGGAACTATCGAGATTTTATTCACAAAACCAATTAGCGAATTAAGCCTTATTACAGCAAAATTTCTGGCGGCAGTTGTACTTGTGCTTCTGTCTTTACTGCCGTGTTTATTATATTTCATAACTGTTTATCAACTCGGAAATCCTGTCGGTAATATTGATATTGGAGGAACATGGGGTTCGTTTGCAGGATTATTTTTTTTGGCATCGTGCTATGCCGCAATCGGCGTTTTTGCATCATCGCTGAGCGATAATCAAATTTTTGCATTTATACTTTCGGCAGTAATCTGTTTTTTTATGTATACGGGAATAGCCGAACTTTCGAGCATTAAAATATTTTCGTTTGCCGACAGTTTTTTATTGTCGCTGAGCATAAACGAACATTATCAGTCAATCAGTCGCGGCGTTGTCGACAGTCGTGATATTCTTTATTTTCTAAGCGTTATAATCATTTTTATTCTGTTTACTCGCCTCAAATTACAATCTCGAAAATGGTAAAATATTTATAAAAGTATGCGATTACAACAAAAAAACATAATGCAAACACTGCTGATAATTGTTGCAGTATTATTAACCGGTATCATTTTATCATCTGTGTTTTTCAGAATAGATTTAACATCCGACAAACGATATACCATAAACGATGTAAGCAAAAAAACAATACAGCAACTTGATGATATTGTTTACGTTCGTGTGTATATGGATGGCGAAATGCCTGTTGAATTTAAAAAATTACGTCAGTCAATAAAAGAAACGCTTGACGAACTTCGAATTTACGGACATCAAAATTTACAGTATGATTTTATAAATCCGGCGTCGGGAAACGAAAGCGAGCGCGAAGCGTTTTTTACGGAACTGATAAGCAAAGGCATCGAACCGTTTACCATTCAAATAAATGACGATGAAGGCGGAGCAACGCAACGAAATATATTTCCGGCAGCCATAATTACATACAGAGGCAAAGAAAAATCAATAAATTTTTTCAAATACAACGACAGATTATTGCCCGAAGAAAATATAAATCTGGCTTACCAGAATATCGAATTTGAATTGATTTCTACAATAAAACTGTTGAGCCGCAAAGATTTTCCGAATATTGCATTTATCGAAGGACACGGCGAACTTGATGCTTATGAAACCCGCGATTTGGAAAAGGAACTTTCACAATTTTATAACATCGGTCGCATAATGCTTGATGGCAGGGTCGGTATTTTGGATGAATATAAAACAGCGATAGTTGCAAAACCGCAAAAAGCATGGAGCGAGGATGACAAACTTGTTATCGACCAATACATTATGAACGGAGGAAATGTTGCATGGTTTATTGACGAAGTTAACGTACACGAAGACAGTCTTGCAAACGGCGACTTTACTTATGCCGTACCGAACATGCACAATCTTGATGATTTGCTGTTTCGTTACGGAGCGCGAATAAATGCCGATTTGATTCAAGATTTGCAATGCGCATATATTCCGGTAAATATTGCTACTGTCGGCTCGCAGCCTAATTTTCAACCCGAACAGTGGCTTTATCATCCTTTGCTTTTTCCAAATTACAATAATATAATCACCAAAGGTACAAATTTAGTAAAATCGCAATATGCAGGCACTTTGGATTTTGTCGGTTCGTCCAAATCGAATGTGCGGAAAACTCCGCTTTTGCAAACATCAGATAAAGTGAAAATTACAAAAACGCCGGCAATTATTTCGCTTTCGCAGATAAACGACAAAATCACCGATATTTATTTTAATCAATCGTTCAAAACAGTTGCAGCCGTTTTTGAAGGAAATTTTGAATCGGGATTTAAAAATCGAATATTAAGTAAATACAATAACGGCAATCCATTCGATTTTACAGCCGAAAGCAAACACGTAAAAATGTTTATTGCCTCCGATGGCGATATTATTCGCAATGACATTGTGCGACGTGCAAACCGTATCGAAATACTTCCGCTGGGATACGACAGATACATGAAAAGAACTTTTGGAAATAAAGATTTTGTAAGAAACATCATTCTTTACCTTACCGGCGACAGCGAACTTCTTGAAATTCGCTCACATGACATATCGTTGCGTTTGCTCGATAAAGAAATGCTGGTATTGAACCGAAATCGAATAATACTTATAAACACATTAATTCCGCCGCTTATTATCATAATTTTCGGAATTATTTTTACCGCCGTACGTAAAAGAATAAACGCACAAAAAAAATTAAACAACAAAAGGATTTTATGATAAAATGCTGTATTTTCGATTTGGACGGAACGCTGGTAAATTCATTGTACGACATTGCAAACGCTGCAAACTCAACGCTTGCATTACTCGGATTGCCTGTATACAATATCGAAAAATACAGACAATTTGCAGGTAATGGAGTTGCAAAACTTATAGAACGAATATTGCCAAACGAATATCGTACTGATGAATACAAACAAAAGGCGCTTGATATTTTTAACGAAAAATATAACCGCTGCTGTCTTGACACTACCACACCTTATATCGATATTGTTGAAACTTTGGAAGAATTGAAAAAACAAAATATTATACTTGCTGTTGTAAGCAATAAACCGCATGATTTGGTTAAAAAAATTATCAATAATTTATTGCCCGATATTTTCGATGATGTTTTCGGAAACATTGCAGGCATCGCTACAAAACCGTCTCCCGATTTATGTTTGCACGTCATACGAAATCACAATATCAAGGCTTGCGAATGTATTTTTACAGGCGATTCGGATGTGGATATGCTTACGGCAATAAATGCAAAAATGTTGCCGACAGGCGTAAGTTGGGGATTTCGCAGCAAAAGCGAATTGAAAAACGCAGGAGCGAAGTATATAATAAACACTCCAAAAGAATTATTGAAAATACTGAAAAACAACAATATATAAAACGCCGATTATTTTATATCCATCAAATAGTTAAAAAAAATGCTTGAAAATTTTGCAGAATAAAAAAAGATACATACTTTTGTACTTCCATTTTGAAAAATGATGGGAGCATAGCTCAGCTGGTTCAGAGCATCTGCCTTACAAGCAGAGGGTCCTTGGTTCGAATCCATGTGCTCCCACAAAAAAAACGACTAAATCATTAGTCGTTTTTTTTGTGTTGTAAAAATGAAAACTCGTTTAAATTTCATCAGACGGTTTCTCATATCGGTTGCGGGTTACTATTTTTTGTTTTTTAATATCTGTTTTTTTAAAATCAGCCACAATAAAAATCCTATTAATGCTCCATACATTATTATTGATAAAATTTCCGCTCCCTGCGATTGTTCCCATGATTTGTTAACAATCAAATCAATATTGCCGAAACGTAATGCGGCGCTCACAACGCCCATTAATGCGCCGCCGGCAATAAATCCTGATGCAAGCAATGTTCCTTTTTCGCCGCGCTGTTTATTTATTTCAGGTTT
>JAIRKV010000209.1 GCA_031259935.1 Prevotellaceae bacterium
GCGTTTAGCCAAAGATTACGAATATTCTGTCAGTTCAAGTACAACCATGATTTATCTCGCTTTTATTATGCTGATGCTCAATAAAATAAATTTTTAATGAAATTTAAACAGTTTCTGAATCTTTAATTTTTTAAATCTTTAAGCCGCTTCGCAATGATATGCTGGCTGTTTTTATATCAAAACAAAACCGACAGAAATAATGTCGTATTGTTGCTGATTTTTTTTATTTGTTAGGAGCGACTAATTAATCTCTGTCGTCATTGACAATAACGCACTGTTTCAATTAATTTTATAAATGAAAATTATTGAAAATTTATCTTACAGGAGTTAAATTATTGTCTTCGACTGCAACAACAAATGCGCCCTGAAAATCTTTTTGCAGCGATTTGCACAGTTGTTTTGCTTCATTCAAATCGGTAAAATTACCTGTTATATATTTATAATATTTACCGATTTTCATATATCGTATATTTTTGTGTCCTTTGAAATCTTTTGCAGTTGTCGGAATTATTTTTGTTATTGCCATTATTTGCACGCTGTATGTTTTTTGCGACGCAGGTTTATTATTTGCCGATGTTGTTTCGATAATTGTTTTATTCGATAAAGTATCATCTTTGCGGGCAGTCTTTTCTTCTGTTTTTGGCGATTCCGTACTGTCTGCTGTTTGAGGATTTTCCAGTGTGTTGTTTTCTTCGTACTGTTTTTTATATTTGCAAAACGCCGAAAATATATTTTGCGCTATTTTTGTCTGATTTTCATCTTTTATCAAAATCTGTTCTTCGACAGGATTCGACAGAAAGCCTAATTCTATCAGTATTCGAGGCATTGCCGATTTCCACAAAACTAAAAATCCGGCTTGGCGTACGCTTCTGTCTCCGGTAATTGGACCTTGTGTAACCATTTCGTTTTGAACAAATTCGGCAAATTTGTAACTTTCTTTCATTTGCGAATCTTGTGTTATCATAGACATAATATTCGATTCTGGCGATTTCGGGTCGAAACCTTCATATTTTGTTGAATAATCATCTTCCAGTGTAATTACGGCATTTTCGCGAAGCGAAACTTCAAGATTCGCCTGCGATTTGTGTAAACCCATTATCCACGTTGACGCTCCTCGCGCTTTTGTGTTTTTATTTGCATCTGCATGAATTGAAATAAACAGGTCGGCATGATTGCGATTGGCAATATTTACACGTTCGTTCAATTCAACAAAAACATCTTTTTTTCTTGTATAAATAACTTCGATATCAGAAAAATTTTTACTTATCAATGCGCCTAATTTTAACGCAACGGCAAGTGTTATATCTTTTTCTTTACTTTTTTTTCCAACTGCTCCCGGATCTTTGCCGCCATGTCCCGCATCTATTACGATTCTTTTAATTTGTTGCTGATTAATGTATTTTTGAGCGTTTGCAGACAAGGTGAAAATACAAAAAAACGTTAAGAAATATGTGAAATACAGTATGTTATTTTCAAAATATGTCAAAAACTTATTTTTCATATTATAATTATTTATTAAAAATCATTAGTTTTGTACGCTTTTTGTGAAATGTATTCACAAAGATAATGCAAATATAATAACTTTTGATGACAAAAATAATACGTTATATATCATTAACATTCATACTGCTGTCGACAGGTTTGCAAAATTTGGCTTCCATGCCGCAAACTGTTTCGGATACAATAACAATAAAAGATACATCTTCGCTGATTATCGATTCTATTTCCATGTATGCCGATTCGATTGTTGTTGAAAATAATGGAGAAAAAATGCTCATAGATGATCCTGTGCTTAAAATTGCCGACAGCGCTATTGTTTATGATATCGCAAACGGAAAATCATATCTGTACAAAAATGCCGAAGTTACGTATCAGGACAAGCAAATAAAAGCCGATTATATAGAATTTGATTCAAATACAAAAATTATTTATGCAAAAGGACTTGTAGATACTTCAGGCAAAGTTGTCGGAAATCCTGTTTTCAAAGATGGTAACGATGTATATGAAATTGAAGAAGTTTATTACAATTTCGAAACAAAAATAGCAAAGATAATTCACGTAATCACGCAGCACGGCGAGGCTTACATGCATGGCGATACAATAAAAAAAATGCCCGACAATACGGTTTATTCAAGAGGCGGCAAAGTTACAACCTGCGATGCCGAACATCCTCACTTTTATGTAAAAATGAGAAGATCAAAGATGATTCCTTCAAAAAAACCCGATAAAGACGGCAAAGGAGGCAAAAACGGACAAATGATATTCGATTTGGCGTATCTGGTTGTCGAAGATGTGCCGCTTCCGATTGGTTTGCCTTTCGGTTTTTTTCCTTTAATGACAGATGTTGCGTCCGGCATTATAATTCCATCTTACGGCGAAGAATCGGAACGCGGATTTTATTTGCAAAAATTCGGCTATTATTTCATTTTGTTTAAAGACAATCTCGACGCAACTCTGACAGGCGACTGGTATTCAAAAGGTTCGTGGGGTTATCAAATTACATCTCGATATACGAAACGATATAAATATTCAGGATCGGTAAATTTTCAGTCGGCAACTATAAAAATCGGCGATAAGGGTTCGCCTGATTACAGCGTGTCGAAAAGTTATTCGGTATCATGGAGTCATCAAAAAGCGCCGCAAACAAATCCGACAACAACTTTTCAGGCAAATGTGAATTTTTCATCATCAACTCATAAAAGATATAACGAACAGACAACAAATAACGATTATCTCCAAAATACCGCAAGTTCAAGTATTTCATTTTCAAAAAACTGGGAAGGTACTCCGTTCAGCATGACCGCAAGTTTCAATCACAGTCAAAACATGCGCGACAGT
This sequence comes from Prevotellaceae bacterium, assembly GCA_031259935.1. Classification (GTDB taxonomy): domain Bacteria; phylum Bacteroidota; class Bacteroidia; order Bacteroidales; family UBA932; genus JAIRKV01. The sequence goes on from JAIRKV010000209.1 coordinate 2,839, forward strand.
ACTTATTCCATAGGTTTTCCGAATTTCAGTTTTGCAATGTCAACTATTTATCCTTTCAGAAGTAAAAGCAGTACAGGAAAAAAGAAATTTTATGAGAATATAAGTTTCGGTTACAGCACAAATTTTTCCAATAATGTTTCGAATGTCAAAGAACAGGATTTGTTTAAAGATGCTTTCTGGGATGCAATGAGACACGGAATGAATCACAATTTTTCAATATCTTTACCATCATTTACACTGGCAAAATATATTAATGCAAGCCCGAGCATCAGTTACGGACAGGCATGGTATTTCCAAAGCATGAAACGAAGATGGGATTCGTCGACAGATTCCGTAATTGTCGATACAACTTCGTCATTCGGCGATTTTGGAATGTCGCATACATATTCGGGATCAATTTCGTTTAATACAAGAATTTACGGACTGTTCGACAAATTCAGTCCAAATTCCAAAATCAAGGCAATTCGTCACGTTATGACACCTAATATTTCGTTAAGTTATACTCCAAACCAAATGATTGCAGCCAACGGTTGGCGAAAAGTGCAAACGGATGCAAGCGGAAAAGAAGAATATTACAATATTTATGAAGCTCCGGCAAATACAGGCTATCCATCGCGGAGCAAAGCAAGCGGAAGTATCAATTTTTCGCTCGGTAATACTTTGGAAATTAAAGTAAAAACAAAAAACGACACAAGCGAAAATGCCGAGAAAAAAATAAAAATCCTGGAATCGTTCAATATCATCACAAGCTATAATTTGCTTGCCGATTCAATGAATCTTTCCGATATAACATTCAGCGGACGTTCTACCATTATCGAAGGACTGGGTTTTACTTTCGGATTCAGACTTGATCCGTATTCTGTTGACAGACAGGGACGGCGCATAAATAAATTTTACTGGACGGAACATTTTGGCTTGGGCGATTTCAAATCGTTTACTTTTTCAACCGATTATCGCATTAGCGGAGGAAGCGGCAAGAACAGCACAGACGGAGGAACACAATCGCAAGGTTCGTCTCCAAATATCGGAAACCGTCAAAACAATTTGCAAAACACGCACAATACAGACGATGATTATGATTATACTCCATATTACGTGGATTTTAATGTTCCGTGGTCATTAAGTTTTCGTTTCAACTATTCATTCAGCAAATCTTATAATTACAACTCGACAACAAAAATATTGAAAACAGTAAAAAGACATGCTCCGACATTGGATTTTAACGGCGATTTGAGCCTTACAAAAAATTGGAAAATATCTTTTTCATCAGGATATGATTTGATTGCCAAACAAATAACAGCAACATCATTAAATTTGTTTCGCGATTTGCATTGCTTCGAATTTTCGTTTTCATGGTCTCCATTCGGTATGCGCAAATATTGGGGATTTACTATTCGCGCAAAATCGGGAATGCTTAGCGATGCCTTAAAATATGAAAAACATTCAAGTTTCTACGATAATTATTGATTTTAAAACTTATAAAATATTAATTTTCAAAAATAAAATAATAATAAAATAATACGATTATGAAAAAAATAATTTCAACACCAAATGCGCCAAAAGCCGTTGGTCCTTACAGTCAGGCAATAGAAACAAACGGAACTCTTTACATTTCGGGACAATTGCCGATTAATCCCGAAACATCCAAATTTGTTGAAGGAGGCATAAAAGAACAAACAGCACAATGTTTGAAAAATATTGAGGCAATACTTGTTGATGCAGGATATTCTTTTGACGATGTTGTGAAATCTGTGGTTTTACTTGACAGCATTAATGATTTTGCGGCAATGAACGAAGTTTATGCCGAATTTTATACAAGCAAACAGCCCGCACGCGTAGCGTTTGAAGTTGCGAAATTGCCATTTGGAGCGCTTGTGGAAATTGAAACAGTAGCCGCAAAATAAAAAATTGATTGAAAAATACACAAATGAACACAACATCAAAAAATATTACCGACGGTAAAGCCAAAAAAGAGCAACTGATTGAATGTGTGCCTAATTTTAGCGAAGGACGCAGCATGAACATTATTAAGCAAATAACCGACTCTATCGAAAGTGTTGAAGGCGTAACTCTTATAAATGTTGACCCCGGAAAAGCCACAAACCGCACTGTTGTTACTTTTGCAGGATCGCCTGAAAATGTTTGCGAAGCTGCATTCCGCGCAGTAAAAAAAGCAAGCGAACTGATAGATATGAGTAAACATCACGGTGAACATCCCCGTTTTGGCGCAACCGATGTTCTTCCTCTTATTCCTATCGCAAATATTACTATGGACGAAACGGTAGAACATGCTCGAAATCTTGCAAAACGTATTGGAGATGAACTTTATATTCCTGTTTACTGTTACGAAGCGGCTGCGTTTACTTCACAGCGAAAAAATCTTGCCGATTGCAGATCCGGCGAATACGAAGGTTTAAAAGAAAAGTTATCAAATCCGGAATGGAAACCTGATTTCGGACATGCCGAATTTTTACCGAAAACAGGAGCAATTGCCGTCGGAGCGCGTAACTTTTTGATTGCTTATAATGTAAATCTTAACACAACTTCGGTACGAAAAGCAAATGCAGTTGCTTTTGATTTGCGCGAAAAAGGACGCCCCAAAAGAGAAACATCATCACCGACAAGCAAAAAGATTATTGACGAAAACGGCAACGAAATATGGATACCTGGAATATTAAAATCGGTAAAAGCCATTGGCTGGTTTATCGAAGAATACGGTATTGCACAAATATCGATGAACTTGACCGATATTGACCTGACGCCAATGCATGTTGCTTTCGACAAGGCATGCGAATGTGCAGCGCAGCGCGGTTTAAGAGTTACAGGATCGGAACTTGTTGGCGTTGTTCCGCTTAAAGCCATGCTTGATGCAGGAAAATATTTCTTAAAAAAACAAAAACGCTCAACGGGAATTTCGGATGATGAAATAATAAAAATCGCTGTAAAATCATTGGGCTTGAATGAATTATATCAATTCGACTGCAAGAAAAAAATAATAGAATATATTCTTGCCGAAAAAGAAAATAAAAAATTGCTGACGGATTTAAATCTTACTGAATTTTCAAATGAAACAGCATCAGAATCGCCCGCGCCCGGCGGAGGTTCAATAGCGGCATGCATGGGAGCGCTTGGCGCTGCACTTGGTACGATGGTTGCAAACTTATCGGCGCATAAAGCAGGCTGGGACGAACGCTGGGAAGAATTTTCGGACTGGGCTGAACGCGGTAAAACATTTATGGATGCTCTTTTGAAAAAAGTAGATGAAGATACAGGCGCCTTCAACAAAATAATGGATGCATTTGCGCTTCCAAAGAAAACAGATGCTGAAAAACAAATCCGTAAACAAAAAATACAGGAAGCAACGCGTTATGCAATTGAAGTACCGTTGAGCGTTATGCAACTTTGTTACGATTCGATGCAAGTAATAAAAGCAATGGCTGAATCGGGAAATCCAAATTCGATAAGCGATGCAGGCGTTGGCGCTTTGGCGGCTCGTTCCGGAATTTTGGGAGCATTTTTGAATGTGAAAATAAACGCTTCGGGATTAGACGATAAAACTTTTGTTAACGAAATATTTGCAAAAGCCCAAAAAATAGCCGACGACGCCTGCGCTCTTGAAAAAGAAATATTAGACACAATTGAGAAAAAATTAACGTAAACAAATATAATTCGTTGATAATGACTAATCAACGCTGTGATATTTTTAATTAAAATCGTTTAGTTAGTCATTCCTTAAAAAGTATTGAGATAAATATTTATAAATGCAAATTATCGGATAAAAATACCGTATTTTACATATATACAGGCTAAAAGTCTGCAAAACAGGAACAGATTTTTTCTTCTTTGTGTTCGTCATTGCGAACTGCGAAGCAGGAAGCAATCCAGAAAAAACACAAAGCACAGGTCTGGATTGCTTCGTCGCTGCGCTCCTCGCAATGACGTGCTGTTTATTTTTATGCCAAAACAAAACCGACAGAAATAAATCACTGACCGTAAATTTTAATGTGTCTTATCATTACTGTTTTTTATACGGAAAGAGCGACTGTTTAAAAAGTCAATCCCTGCTTTTATTCGACAACAAAGATAAAAGCAGGGGGACTTTTAATCCTGAAAATTCACAGAAAATTAATGTTCTGAATTTTTAACTGATTAAAATAATGTAAAGCTGCGTCGTTTGAATGTTTCAATATAATTCAAATTTTATTTTTTCCTTAATATCTATAGATGAACTTCCTATCCATGCTTCGAACTCACCCGGTTCGGCAATCCATGCGCTTTCAGTATCATCATAATAGGTCAGTGCATTTTTGTCGATTGTAAATGTAAGGGTTTGCTCTTCGCCTACTTGCAGGAATATTTTTTGGAAACCTTTAAGTTCCTTTACAGGGCGCGGCAACGACGATTTTTTATCGCTTATATATAACTGTACTACTTCTGCGCCTTCGCGTATTCCTGTGTTTTTTACAGGTATCGAAACAGTGATTTGTTCATCTGCCGTCATTTTGTTTTTATCGACTGTTGCTTTGCCATAATGAAAGGTTGTATAACTTAAACCATGACCGAATGCAAACAGCGGACTGATATTTTCTTTATCCAGCCAGCGATAGCCTACGAAAATATCATCGTGATATGTTTCATTTTCGCCGTCGCCCGGATAATCGCCGGCGGCATGAGCTCCGTTATCCTGCAAGCGTACGGGGAAAGTAAAAGGTAATTTTCCCGATGGATTAACATCGCCAAATATTACGGATGCAATAACGTTTCCTGCCTCAGTTCCGTTATACCATGCTTCAATTATTGCAGGCGTCTGGTTTACCCATGGCATTGCTACTGCATTTCCGCTGATAATAATTATTACCGTTTCAGGATTTGCTTTTACCAAATCAGCAATCAAAGCATCCTGTTCGTAAGGCAGTTCAAGGCTGTTACGGTCGTCTCCTTCGCAGTCCTGACCGTTATTTTTGTTCAAACCGCCAATGAATATAACTGCGTCGGCGTTTTTTGCTGCTTCAACAGCCTCATTGCGCAAAACTTCTGCATTTATTTTCTTTTGTTGCGGTTCCTGCGCATCTTTCACATCCTGCGGTTTGACTGCCGGCGATTCATAACCTGAAACGTATTTTATTTCTGCCTTATCGCCAGCACGCAAACGAATGCCTTGCAGAGGCGATATTTCGTATTTTGCTTTCAACGACGACGATCCGCCGCCTACAGTCATGGCTTTTACTGCATTTTCGCCTACTACCAATATTTTCTTTGTATTATCAATATCAATCGGCAGCAGATTGTTGTCGTTTTTCAATAAAACGATTCCTTCTTCGGCGATTTTTCGCCCGGCTGCGGCATGTTCGGGAGAACCAAATGAACCGTATTTTATGTTTGGCGACATGTTTGTGCGAAAAATCAAGCGAAGAACGCGACGTACCTTATCATTAAGGTGTTCTTCGCTCGCTTCTCGGCTTTTAAGCAAATTCAGATATGGTTTAGCAAGAAAATATTCGTCATATACATTGCTTTTACCAAAGTTAAGTCCATTTGTCCATGTCCCAAATTCCATATCGAGTCCGTTGTTGATGGCTTCTTTCGTATCGTGTACTCCGCCCCAGTCCGATACTGCAACTCCGTCAAAATTCCATTCTTTTTTCAAAATATCATTCAATAAATATTGATTATGACAACAGTGTTGTTGCTTATAACGATTATAAGATCCCATAATTGCCCAGGCTTTTCCCTGTTGTACGGCGGCTTTGAATGCAGGTAAATAAATTTCGTGCAATGCCCGTTCGCTTATAGTTACATTTATATGGTCGCGATATTTTTCCTGATTGTTTAATGCGAAATGTTTTACACATGCAGCCACATTATTTGATTGTACGCCGCGAATGTAAGGCACAACCATAGTTGCTGCCAGAAAAGGATCTTCGCCCATGTATTCAAAATTTCGACCATTAAGCGGAGTGCGATAAATGTTGACTCCGGGTCCTAACAGTACATTTTTATTACGGTAACGCGCTTCTTCGCCTATACTTTTACCATATAATTCGGATAATGAAGGATTCCATGTTGCAGCCAGCGCCGTCAGAGCGGGAAATGCTATACACGAATCGTTAGTCCAATTGGCGCCGTACCATTCGTCCCACAATACTTCGGCGCGAATGCCGTGCGGTCCGTCGCTCATCCAGTTTTCAGGTATTCCCAAACGCGGCACGCCTGGAGAACTGAATTTAGACTGTGCATGTATTATTGCCACTTTTTCTTCGAGCGTCATGCGCTGCAAGGCGTCTTCGACACGGTCTTCAACAGGAGCATCGGGATTTAAATAGATGGGCGCTTGCTGTGAAAAAGCGGAAATTCCCATAACAGAAAATAAGAGAGTAATAATTTTTTTCATTTGTTTGTGTTTGTTTATTTTATGATACGATTATTTTTATTCTGCTGTTTAATCTCGATGCTCCAAAAAGACCTGTTTCTATTCTAACCAAGATCATTTATATAAAATCTATGGTTGTTTTGTTACTGTTAAAACGGCTGCGTCTATTCCTGCCGAAACGTCAATTACAAATACGTAAGTTGCTCCGACTTCCAGCGCCTGCACAAGACCCAAATTACCCGCATCTCTATAGTTCCCTTCATAATCGAGAGTTGCTCCATCGCCTACAAAGACGATATCGTTACCCGCAGTCAGTGTCAGCGTTGTGTTTGTATATTCGCCGCCCCAATTGTTTTGATGGAAAAATTTAAAGTTTATATATGTAGCATTCACCGTTTCGTCAGCCACCAATGTAATTCGATATGTTTTGTTGCCTGTTGGAGCCATGCAAATGGCTTTTTCGGTTATCCATCCAACGTGGTTGGCTGTTATCGAAGGTTTGCCAATTCCCTCTCCTATTATCCATACAGCGCCGGTTCCATCCGGTTGTAATGTTGCAGGTCCATTGCCCAGCATTGCTTCTACTTTGAAATATTTTAGCGTAGTGTTGGCAATAATACGATATTTACCTGTAATCGGTTCAAAAGTAAATTCATTATCGGTTACTTTTGTAAAGAAATCGGCATCAATCCACCATTCGGCAATATTGTCTATTCCTTCTACGGTAACATTTTCTCCCTGCGTCAAGTCCAAATCGATTCTGAAATTTTGCTTGTCGATCATTTCCATTTTTTCGCTGTTGATTAATATTTCGAAGAATGGAGATGCTTCGTAAGTCAACGTATTGAATGTAACCGAAAATTTGCCTGACGTGGAACTTACGAACGGTATATCGGCGGTAGAACCCTGCGTAATACCGTCTTCTCCCCAGCCGAAAGTAATTTCATTTCCCCATTCGCTTATGACAGGCGTTTTAATATAAGACGGAAGATCGGTACTTGGAAATACTTCGGTTGCCGCATATTGACAGTTTCCTGTTTTTTCCATTGGATACATTCCGCTTTCCGTAACTAAAATCAGGTATGGATAGTCGGGGCGAGTCAGCGCCACATCATACGTTTTTTCAGTTACCGTAAGATTAGTATTTTGCAATATAAATTCCAAAGTAGCAGTTCCGTCAGGGATGTTTTTATAAAAAGGAATATAAATTTTCCCTGTATAATCGCCGGCATTTTTTGTGCGTATTACAGTTTCGGATACTAATTCTTCACCGAAATAAAGTTTTGCTTTAAATGTAGAAAGCGGTACTTCGTCGTTTACGCCAACCGTAAATTGCAGGCTATCGCCAAACATGGCTCTGCTCAATTCCGACCTTAGTTCAATAACAGGATTTCCGGATGTCTGGACATCATCTTTTGAACACGAATTTAATATAATTAAGGTCATTAACAAATAGATATATTTTTTCATATTATTAATTTATTTATAGTTTAATTGTCTGATTTTTTCCATTGATACGAAATTACCGCATTAGCCGGCACTTCGTAACTGAAATGTTTTATTCCGTCGTTAACAGTAATTGTTTTATTATTATTTCCCGTGTTAAGTAATACCAGTGCATAAGTTCCATCGGTATTTTCAAAAGCGGCATAAGTCAGGTCTGTTGATGTGTAGCCGTTTGTGCCAATGCGAGTAGCATCGGGTTTCACAACAGACGAAAGATGTCCGATAATGTAACAGTGAGAATTTTTAGAAATTGCATAAGTACGGGTGTCAATATCAACAGCGCCGTAACATGTTATACAGCCGCCGGGACGGTTTGGTCCCTGTTCGTTATCGAGCATTAAATTCCATACAATAACTCCTTTACACCAATTATTTACAGTTCCCAAAGCAAGTTCGCGCATATCTTCCATCAAACGAAGCGACAGATTTTTTCCATCATTCCATTCGCCTATTGACGCTTCCGAAAACAACAGTTCTTTATTTGGATATTTGTTGTGAATATTCAGTAATTCCGAACGGTTGCCTCCATAACTGTGATAAGCGGCTCCTGCTACATATTCATCATCAATTCCGCTTTCATATATTTTTGCAGGATATTGATTTTGTGATGCAATATTATCGTAATTATAGTTATGGTCGAACAGATAAATTTTTATTTTTATTCCTGCATTTTTCAATTTTGGAACTAATGCATTGTTAACAAAATCGCGCTGTTCCGTCCATTCCATATAAAGCGAAGCGGAATTGCCGCGATTCAGCGGTTCGTTTTGCGGTGTAACAGAATAAATGTTTATTTCGTTTTGTGCAAAAGCCTGTATCCAATTCACAAAATATGCAGCATAATCCTGATAATAATCGGGGTTTAACTGTCCGCCTGTCCACGAATTATAAGGCTGTCTGTCGGTCAAATTATTTACTTTCATCCAGCGGGGACAGGTCCATGGGCTTCCCATTATTTTAATCGAAGGATTAATGTTCAAAATTGTTTTCAGAACAGGAATTATGTAACTGGTTTCTTCTGCCGTCAATGCAAAATTTTCAATTCCCTGCACATCGCAACAGGTATATTCGCTTAGCGAAAAATCGGAACAGCCGATAGAAATGCGTATATAACTGTATCCCATGCCTTCGGTGGGAGAAAATATTTCGTTCAGAAATTTCATTCTCCTGTCTTCGGGCATTTTAAGCAGATTGTAGCATGATGAGCCTGTCAATGCAGCGCCAAAGCCATCTATTGTCTGGTAACGAACAGTCGGATCAAGATTGATGGTCGTTGGCGACATGTTGGGTTTGCTGCTGAAAGCGGCTGTTAATTTTTCAAAATCATGCGTTCTGCCGACATTGGTTACATACATTGTTACGTCGTTCTGTTCTGCCTGCGGATCGGGATTTTCGTTACCGTTGCCGTTATTGTTTTTATTTTCACACGAAAACGACATTCCCGCAAGGAAAATCAACATTAAGATAATATTAAAACAATTATTTTTCATTAATATTAATTATTTACGGTAATGTAACAGATTCTACATGAATATTATTAGCGTTCCAGTCAATAGTGAGGCGATAAATTCCTTCTTCAATACCTATTTTCGGAAATATATTACTGCCGGCAGTACCTTCAAGGATGGAAAGTCCTGTATAAGTAAATACATCATAGGTTTTTTCGCCGCCCCAACCGGTATTTTCATAAGGTTTGAAACCTATCCAGCCATATTGGTCGGACGGTGACAGAATGAACATTGTAACCTGATATACATCCGTAGAAATTTTACGGGTCAGCAAAAAGTTTCGAACATTGCCAAAATTCCACCCTGCATGTTCTTTGGCTTTTTTGCTCGGATAGCCAATACCGCTGCCTGTTATCAATATATAATCGGGATAGGCGGGCGGAGTTTCGGGTAGAAGTACAACGTGTTCTCGCGTTTTATTGTAATACAAAGTATAATTTCCCGTTTCGCCGAGGAATTTTATTTTGTATGAGTTGATACGTTCAAAGAAATCCATATTATATACTACCGTTCTCGATGCTAACTCGCCATATACATAGTATTCCTGATTTTCTGTCAATGTGGTTTCCAATGTGTAAAATTCTTCTCCGTCAATCTCTGTTGCCGTAAAATCATCAATCATGAAATTAGGCGTTTTATAAGAGCCTCCGCCAAAAGATGATGTAAAATGATAATTATCGAAAACAAATGAAGATAATATTTCCACATCCGATTTGAATGCAAATATGTCGCCGCCTGTTTCATCTACAAGCTGTACTTTTCCATCTGTCTGTCCCCACACAAGTCCCGAGTAATCTATTTGGTTGTCGGCAGTAATTTTTTGCGCTATTTTGTACGAAAAATATTTATTTATATCAATACCGTTCGCTTCATAATTATCACTGTTGGAGGCTTGCGGAGTAAGCGTATAAATGTCATCGCCGCTGTTTATTACAATATATAATTTGGAAAAATAAGGACGATTTCCTGTGAAACCCGTCAATTCTTTGGAAGATGAGCCGTTTTTATTATTCGTAAGTTTCAGTTGAAATTTCACTTCCGTATTGTCTGTAACATTATCTATAAGCGGCACAAATATTTTTTGATTCACTTCGGCAGAATTTCCTTCCAGCAATATTTTTTGTATGGAAACCGTTCGTCCGTTTATTATTGCCTGTATATCAAGTGTGGATAATAATTTTACTGCATCCGACATTTTTGCCGTAACAGTTACGCTGTCTCCAAAAGTAAATACAGACGGAGTTATGTTTGCTGATTCTATCACAGGGATAGAAGGTGGCGCACCAATGTTTTCGTCTTTTTCGCACGAAGCGAGAAAGAATATCGAAAACATACATAAAATTAATATTTTATTTACTGTTTTCATCTTTATTAATTTTTGCTTATTACTGATATATTTATTTAACATATTAATATCCCGGATTTTGTATTAAATTAGGATTTTGATCAATAGCTGCCTGTGGAATGGGTAATCTGTAAGAGTCTTTGTCGAACAGATATACTTGCGGTTTGCGTCCCGAATCTTTGGCATATACTGCGTTCATTACGGTTTCAACCTTATCAAGTCTTACCAGATCAAACCATCGCTGACCTTCAAACGCCAATTCAAGGCGGCGTTCTTTCAGATATGCGTCAAGTATGGCATCTTTGCTTGCTGCAGCCGATGATGGCAAATCACTCAAACCTGCGCGGTTTCTGATTTGGTTGATAATATCGGCAGCGCCGGTAAAATTGTCTTTCATAATTAATGCTTCGGCTTTCAGCAGTAAAATATCCGCATAGCGTAATTTTATGATGTTGCTGAAGCCCGAACGGCATTTATACATAAAAGGATAATTGTTTGCAGGGTAATAATTGCTCCATTCACATTCGTAATATACTACAGATTCTTCAAATCGTTTGGTGTCGCCTGCGGTTTGAAATGCTTTTATCAAATCGCGCGATGGTGTAATCCATTTTGCCCATGTAAAATAAAAAGTCCAGTTATCTAATTGTCGACCCAGCATCCACGTAACCCAGTTTCCACTTCCTGTAAAATACTGCAATTCCAAAATGGATTCCTGTGTGTTGCGCTGTTTGGGATTTACAGCCTGATTTGCCTGACTTGGAGGATAGCCCGGATTTTGTAATATTACGCCAAACAAATCGCTGAAATCAGCAACCAAATCGAAACCATCACCGGTAAGTTCATCGCAGTATTGAATTACTTTATCATAATTACGCAGCGGTTTTTCGGCATATACTTTTGCAAGCAATGCGCGCGCTACCGATTTGGACAGGATTGTTTTATTTGAAGGGTCGTTATTCGGCACATATTCCAGGGCTTCCAGCAAGTCTTTTTCAATTTGCTGATAAACTTCAAGTTCTGTGTTTTGAGGAGGAAAATAGTCGGCATATACATCGCCAACGGTTTCTGATGTTATGTCAGGCGCTATGGTTGTAACAACAGGAACGCTTCCCCACAGGCGTACCATGTCAAAGTAAACAAGCGCTCTGAAAATTTTACCTATCGCTTTATATTCTTCCCGTTCGGCAGCAGTCAGCGTTGCATCGTTAACATCATCAATATTAAGAATTAATGTGTTAGCAAGCGCTACGCTTGTCATGTGCTGATTCCAGTCTCTTTCCATAACAGAATTTGAACCTTCAATAGAATTTGTTTCATAAGGTATTACTTCGGCTCCTGTGGTGCCGGCGTATGCATTGTCGGAATGAGATTCGGCTACCAGCAATATGTCCAGATACCAGTGTTCCTGTTCGTTACGCAGCCTGTCATACAATGACTGTACATGCAGCAATACGGCTGCTTTGTCTCTAAAAACAACTTCTTTTCCTGTGCTGTCTACTCCTTCCGTTACATCCGAATAAGTATCAACAGGATTATAGTCCAGCGAACATGATACAATGCCTGTTACCAGACTTAAAAATAAAAATATATTCTTGATTTTCATATTATTTAATTTTTAAAATTCAATATTAATACCAAACACATAAGATTTACTGTGAGGATAAGTTCCCCAGTCAATTCCCTGTACGGCGCCGCTGTTTCCCCACTGGTTTACTTCGGGATCCATACCCGAATATTTGGTCCATGTCAGCAGATTGCTTACAGTAACGTAAGGTTGCAGACGGGTTATTCCAAGTTTTTTAAGAAATTCACCTGTGAAATTATAGGAAAGTGAAATGTTTTTCAGGCGCAGGTAACTGCCATCTTCTACAAAGTAAGAAGAATTTTTTATATCGAAACCTGCTTTTGGAACATCTTTAATTTGACCCGGTACTCTCCATCGGTCAAGCACTCGGGTGGATTGATTTTTTCCATCATACATGCCTTCCGTTTCAATTCGTGATGCATTGTAAATATCATTTCCGTATGAGCCTTGAATGAAGATGCTTAAATTGAAGTTTTTCCATGAAAGAGTATTTGTTAATCCAAATGTAAAATCGGGATTCGGGTCGCCAATATATGTGCGGTCGGTTGCAGTAATTTTTCCATCGTCGTTTATGTCGCGATATATAAGTTCGCCTGTTTCGGTATCAACGCCATCGCTGATATAGCCGAAAAATCCGCTTAACGGACGTCCGGGTTCATTACGTACTATCGGTTCGTGAAGCACATCGCTTGTCCATGCATCATTATATATTTTTTGCAGTTCGAGCGAAGCAAGTTTGTTTTTATTAAACGAGATGTTAAAATCCGTAGTCCACACCAGTTCGCCTTGAAGGTTGCGCGAATTGGTCGAAAATTCAAAACCGCTGTTGGTCATTTCGCCTTCGTTACGAATAATACTGCTTGCGCCTGCAATGCCCGAAGGCAGCGAAACGTACATTAACATGTTGGTTGTATGTTTATAATAATAATCTACGGTAAGATTCAATCGTCCGTTAAACATTCCCATGTCAATTCCTATGCCTGTTTGCGAGGTTGTTTCCCATGTCAAGTCGCGTGTACGCAGATTGGCCGGAGTAATAGTAGGCACGGCATTTGATTTTCCTTCTTCAAACCATGGCTGTCGCGTGATGGTATAAAGTTGTAAATAAGCATAGTCGCCTACACCTGACTGGTTTCCTGTTTGTCCCCAGCCGCCGCGAATTTTCAAATCGCTTATCCATTCGATATTACTCATGAATTTTTCGGAAGATAAACGCCATGCGGCAGAAAAAGACGGGAAAACACCCCATCGATGATCGGGATGCAGCTTTGAAGAACCGTCGGTACGTATATTCGCTGTAAATAAATATTTTCCATCGAAATTATATGCAACACGGCTAAACCAGGACAAGATAGCCCATTGGGAGGCGCCTGTTCCCGTGCCGTCCCAAGAAATTTTATTGGCGGCATTCAATGTGTGTATCTGCCCGTCCTTATAATTCGAGCCGCTTATATAACTGTTTGTATAATCGGAATCAGTCCATGAAGAGCCGGCCATGGCTTCTATTTTGTGTTTTTCGAATGATTTTTTATACGTCAATACGTTATCGAAAACCAGTACTGTATTCATATTGCGATTATCCCATCCCGAACCCCAATCGTCTCTGTCGCTGCCATGTACCGGAGGCGTGAAGCCTGTATTTATGAAATTTCTTCTGTCAAGAGTGAACTGGGTTTTGAGGGTTAATTCGGGAATGAAAGTAATAACCGCACTTCCTGAAGCAATCAGTCTGTTTTCTTTTGATTTATTATTTCTTCCGTTTTCCAGTTCTTCTACGGGATTGGCAATATTCATTCCATAAAAAACGCGGTTATATAAACCTTCCGCATTGAAGACAGGAGCGCTTGTCGGCAAGTTTACAACAGAAAGTACTGTTCCTCCTCTGTTTGAACCTGTGCCTGTGGTTATGCCATTGCTTATATTATCCGAATATGAAATATTAGCGTTCACGTTCAGCCATTTACGTACTTGATTTTCTACATTTGCACGTAAAGAATAACGTTTGAAAAATGCAGCATTCAAAACTCCTTTTTCTGTTAAGTAACCTGCAGACAGGTAATACTTGAAGTTTTCGGAGCCATTCGATACCGATACTTGATAATTTTGAGTAATTCCCGTACCGTAAGTTTCGTTAAACCAGTCGGTAAGATCCTTTGTTCCCGACGGCACCGAAACCAGTCCGATTTCATCCTGCAATTCCTTGTATTGAGCGGCATTTAAGGAGTGTATTCTGTTTGCTACTTTATTTATGCCTGTCTGTATATTTAAAGTAACTTTGGCTACGCCCCGAGAGCCTGCTTTTGTAGTAATTATAATAACGCCGTTTGCTGCGAGCGAACCATATATGGCTGCCGAAGATGCATCTTTCAGAATATACATGTTTGCAATATCGTTAGGCGATAAAAAATTAATGTCTTCTACAGGTACGCCGTCTACTACATAAAGAGGCGAATTGCTGGCATTGAATGAAGTAGCGCCACGTACTCGAATAGTTAGTTCTGCTCCCGGTGTGCCGTTTGGCTGCATTACCATAACGCCGGCAGCTTTTCCCTGAATAGCCTGTGCGGCAGAAACAACAGGTCGCTGGTCTATTTCTTTATTTGAAACCGTAGATACAGAGTGAGTTAAATTTCCTTTTTCTACAGTTCCGTATCCGACTACTACTACTTCATCCAGTATTATCTGAGTGATTCTCAAAGCAACATTTAATAAAGTTGATGTGGCAGCGAGTTCCTGCGTTTCATAGCCTAAATATGAAAACACAAGCGTAGCAGAAGGCGATACGTCAATATTATACAAACCGTTCATATCGGTTGTCGTGAAATTTTGAGTACCTTTTTCATTGACAACTACGCCGATCAGCGCTTCTCCGGTAGCCTCATCGGATACTGTACCCGAAACCCGAGATTGCTGACCGGAAGCAGTCAAAGAGAAGAAAAGAAGGGACGAGAGCAGTATAAACTCTCTTAATAATAATGATAATTTTCCCATAATTTTTGATCATTTTTTAATTAATATTAGTAATGTTGTAAACTTTATTTTGATTTTATCAACGTATAATTGTTAAAATCAAGCGCTTAATTACATTTTATTGTTAATAAATTATTGCTTTTGCATTAAGGCATGACAAAAATACACAACAAAAAAACATCTTATATTTGTGTATAATAAAAAAGTAGTATATTGAAATAAGTAATGGATTTTAATACAGGGAATTAAGTTTTTTTAAAACAGTAAAAAAGTAGCATCTTTTAGTAAAAAAATTTATTTTTTAACTTGCGAATTTCCTATTTTCATAACCATTTCTTCAAATTTATCGCGAGATACTATAGCCTTATTTCGCATCTTTGTTCGATAATTATATATGGTGCTTACCGAATAGCGCAAAAATCCCGCTATTTTTATACTGTCGGTGATACCCAGACGAATAAGTGCAAAAATACGCAGTTCGGTATTCAACATTTTTCCCTGTTTGGGAATTGTCTGTTCTTCGTTGGAAATCAGCGACGAAAACTCTTCAATGAAAGTAGGATACAGGTTCAGGAATATTATATCGAATGTTTCGTACAGTTGCTTTAATTCATCATCAACCAGAGTAGTAGATCTCAAAAGGTTGAACAATTCTTCGTGCTGCCTGCTTATGGCTTTTCTGTTCAGCATTTTACGATAATTTTCCAATTTGTTGATGTAGGTCGAACACAGGTCGAAAAATTGAGTAATATATTCTTCCTTAATACGATTGGATTCTTCCAGTTGTGTATTTACTCTGCTGAGCTGGTCGTTAGAATGGCTAATAATTTGATTCAGGTCGGTCAGTTTTTGATTGGTTGTGTAAAGTTTCTTTTGCATTTTCGACATTTTTCGCATTTGCTTGTAAACATACAAAACAGCAACAGCAAGGAAAAACGACAGAATACTGATTAACAGCAGGTACAACTGCAGTTTATCTTTCTGTTTGGCTTCCTTGTTAAGGTAAGCGCTGTTAATAACAGAATACATCGACGACAATTCTATTATCCGGAAACGCACATTGCTGAAAACTATATCGTCGATTGCCGATTTCATGTATTTATATGCCTGATCAACATCATTAGCCTTATAATGTATTAATGCCAGACTCTGTATGGATGCGTTGTCTTTTATGGAATTTTTAATATCTGTTATGGACGAAAGAGCAAGATATTTTTTTTGCAATTCAATATTTTGACTTGCCTGATATATATTGCTAAGTAAATAAGTAACAAAAGCATAATCAGGATTTTGCACTGTCTGTTGATCAAAAATATCCAGTAAAAGTTTTTCGGCTGTATCAAATTGCCGCTCCTGTAATAATTTTTCAATGTATGTGGTTTTGTAGAGTAAAGAATTTGTATCCAGCACCATTAACAAAGAATCGCGATAATTTTCATGTTTAATATAATATGCAACCACATCGTTGCTTTGTGCATAATGACCGTAAAAATGACTGTATGCTTCGAAATAAAGCGGCAATAAGGTTTCGGGAAGCATTTTTCTGTCAATACTCAGCAGAATATTATTTGCTTCTATATACATGCCCGCAGTTGAATACAGTTGCGACAGCAATAAGCTGGATTCGATTTTCATATAAGTATTGTTCATTTCGGATGCTATTTGCAGATTTCTTTCGCTGTAACAAATAGCGCTGTCGATAATATATTTCTGATACAGTTTCGACAGACTGCGGTTGAAGTCATATTCCTGTTCGGGCAGTAAATGGCTGATAGTCAGCAGCCGTTTGTTTTCCTGTATTTCCTGCTCTTTTAAGTTGTCATAATAACTTTTATTTTCAATTTCTCCGTTTAATTGCGCAAGCAAAGAATCACATTCGCTTTGCGCCTTTAAGTTATTTATTATCAGTAATAAAATTACAAGAACAAAAAGGTTTTTCATTAGATTTATATTTTTATTATTATGCAAATATAGTAAAAAATAATGCAAAATATTATTTTTACAATGATTTTATTTTCTG
>JAIRKV010000016.1 GCA_031259935.1 Prevotellaceae bacterium
TTTCGGCAAAACTTCCAATATCGCGTCTGCAACGCGATTTGACTGATTCTACTGTCTTGCGAAATATCGGAGTTCCTATTGCTCATTCTTTTATCGCTTTCAAATCAATACTTAAAGGACTAAACAAAATTTATCTTAACCAAGAAGCAATTCACAGCGATTTGGATAAAAACTGGATAGTTGTAGCCGAAGCAATACAAACCGTTTTGCGCCGTGAAGCGTATCCGAATGCTTACGAAAAACTTAAAGAATTTACGCGTACAAACGACATTATTACCGAGCAGCATATAAAAAATTTTATTGATACGCTTGACATTTCGGACACATTGAAAGACGAACTGAAAAAAATAAGTCCGCATAATTATACGGGAATAAAAACATAATCAAAATTGAAAGGCAATAAACTGAAATATCAGAAACATACGGCGATAGCAATATTTATTGTTGCTTTTACGGCGATATTGTATTCGGTTGTTTTTGAAAAATATTCGGTTTCGTACTATGAAAATCAAATTAAAAAAATTGAATGTCAAATACAGGAACGGCAAAAAAAACTCGATAAAATTTCAACATATTTATTAGATACTCTTTGCATTAGCTCTGATTCCGTTTTATCTGATATTCTGTTTAATATTGATATTGACTGTAATCCGAATGAGGGACTTTTTTGTTTCAGTGATGACAGTTTGATATACTGGTCGTCGAATTTGCCTGTGAAGAGCGAAGATTTGTTGAAAACCGATACGGTAGAAAAATTTACAAATTTCGACAACGAACTGTTTACTCCTGAAACGACAACCGAAAATTGCTATATAACAAAGGCTTACGTTCGCAACAAGTTTAAAATAGTTTATGCTGTCGGAATAATTACATATTATTTTTACGAAAATGATTTTTTGAAAAGCGGATTTTCCGATAATTTTGATGTGCCGACGGCTTTGTTTTTGGAAAATGCAGGCTGTTACGATGGATTTATTGTGAAAGGAACCGCAGGAACTCCATTTTTTGTATTCGGAATAGATGCAGGCAAAAACATAAATCCTGTGTCGATGTATGTTCGCTGGCTTGGAATTATCTTATTACTATTGACTTACGTGTTTTTTGTATCGCGATTCTTATTCAAAAAAAGCATTTTCAAAACAATAATTTCCATTATTGCGATATTTGCATGCATACTGTTTTTTGTATATAACGACTTGGGAACATTCAATGTAGAATTTAATTTTTTCAATTCATCTTATTATGCTTCATCAAAGATTTTAGCATCATTTGGAGTTTTATTTTTATATGTTTGCTTCATTGTTACCGTAATTTGCGTTGTATTTGTCAAGCGGCGAAATATTTATGCTGCGATAAAAAAAGGCAATAAATACAAACGCTTCACAGTAAGATGCAGTTTAACTGCTTTTGCAACAGTTCAATCCATATTATGTTTATTGTTGCCTTTAACATTAACCAATGATTCCAATTTTTCGCTCGCAGTTCATAAAATATACGACATAAACTGGTTTACTGTTTTGTCGTATTTGTTAATGGCTCTGATGTTTATGGGATTTGCGATGTTGCAAATTTTGTGTTTGCATAATTTAAAATCAAAATTGTCTAAAACAGTAATTACCTTTGTGCAGGTAACGCTATCCGTATTAATATTGATTTTGTGCAATGACCTTCATGTTGATATAATATTTCTTTTTGTTGCATATTTTATTTTTGTGTCAAAAATCTGTTTTAATATTAAATCAAAATTAAAAACATTTGTATTATTTGTTACACTGTCAACAGTATTTTGCGTTTCGGTTGTACTGCACGAAGAATTTAGCAAAGCAAAACAGATAACCGCAAATCTTGCAGAATCGGTATCGCAAAAAAACGACCCGATATTTGAAACCATCTTTACCGAAATATC
Organism: Prevotellaceae bacterium; assembly: GCA_031259935.1. Lineage (GTDB taxonomy): Bacteria > Bacteroidota > Bacteroidia > Bacteroidales > UBA932 > JAIRKV01. The sequence continues at coordinate 1,907 of JAIRKV010000016.1, forward strand.
CGACAAACTTTTATCGGACGGACAGTTACAGTTGTACGTAAAAGATACGGATGTTGATATTGATGTGATATTGAATTATTTAAGCGAAAAATACTTCAACGGATATTTTAAAAGTTATGATTTGAGTTTGAACTTATGTCAAAAAAAAGACCTGCTGTTTGTTACCGAATCGGATAATGAAGCAAATTACAACTGTTTCAATTTTTTTGACAGCGAAAAGGCAATTTACGGAAATAAAACGGGCGAATTGCCTTTGTGGTTTATGGCAATAGGCAACGGCAAAATCAATTATCTGGTTGAATTATCGTATAAAGAAGATGTTGAAACCAGATTATTTTTAATATTTACCTCACTTTCCGAATCTCAGTATACAGGTTATCCCGAATTGCTGCTTGACAGTAAAAATCAGTCTAACAGATTATTACAGGAAAATTATTATTCATACGCAAAATATTTTAAAAACAAACTCGTTTCACATTACGGCAATTTCGGATACGCTTATGAACTGAATATTCCGAAAGAAATAAAAAGTCATTCGTTTTTCACCGAACGCGGTTATATTCATTATTATATTGATACCGACGAAGTTGATTCAATAATTATATCGCAGCCGATGATGTCTGTGCTGGAATATGTTTCAACCAATTCGTTTGTGTTTTTATTTTTCATAATTATACTTGCAATAATGTTGCGCTGTACGGGATTCGACGTATTGGGAATAAACGCAACAATAAATTTTCGACAAAAAATAAGAATACTGTTGATGATGCTGGTTTTATTTTTACTGTTTGCGGTTGGCGGAACTATATTGTGGCACACTTTCAATCAATTTGAAAAAAACAAAACAGAATCAATCGAAGAAAAAATACAGTTGATAAAAAATGAATTCGGTTTGCAATATGGAATGTCTGATAATATTTTGTCAACACGTGATTTGTCATCATGGCTGATAGAACTTTCAAATCTGTATCATATTGATATAAATATTTACTCGCTCGATGGAAAACTTTTATCAACATCGCGTCCCGAAATTTTTGACCGCAAACTGTTGGGATTGAACATGAACATACATGCATTTGTAAAACTTAATACTCAAAATCAGCCTTATTACATACATTATGATAATATAGGAAACCTTAAATTCAATTCCATTTATTTTGCCTTTTACAACAATAAAGATGAAAAACTTGCATATTTGAACCTTCCTTATTTCGAGCAGCAGCGCAAGTTTCACGAAGAATGGCTTGCTTTGGCAAATACCGTAATCAATATTTTTATTGCAGTAATAATACTTGGAATTTTATTTGCAACGATTATATCAAATTTATTGTCGAAACCATTGGATATTGTGCGTTCTCAAATAGGAAAATTTAATTTGATGGGCAAGTCCGAACATATTAAATATAAAGGAAACGACGAAATAGGAAGCCTCGTAAGCGCATACAATTTGATGCTCGACAAACTTGCCGAAAGCGCTGCAAAACTTGCCAAAACCGAACGCGAACACGCCTGGCATGAAATGGCTCAACAAATTGCACATGAAATAAAAAATCCTTTAACACCAATGATGCTTAATATTCAACACGTAATGCGTTTGAAAAAAAATAACGCTCCGAATTGGGAAAAACATTTCGATAATTTGGCAAAATCGCTGATGGAGCAAATAAATATTTTATCAATAACAGCATCCGAATTTTCTGATTTTGCAAAATTTGCAAATATCGAACGACACGATGTAGATGTTACGGAATTGCTGGAAAAACAGCTGACCGTATTCAAAGGATATGAAAAAATAAAAATGTCGCTTTACATCGATGGAATTCGTCCTAAAATCGTATCGGCTTTGTCTGAACAGTTGCAGCGAGTATTCACAAATATCATAAAAAATGCGATACAGGCAATAGGCGATGATAATGAAGGCGAAATAGAACTGTTTGCATCCGATTTATCCAGCGGTTATTACCGTTTCACGGTGCAGGATTCGGGAACGGGAATAAGCGAAGAACTGCGTAAAAATCTGTTTCAACCGAATTTTACAACCAAATCAAGCGGCACGGGATTGGGTCTGGCAATTTCAAAAAATATTGTCGAAAATCTTGGCGGACGAATATATTATTCGCTTTCGGAAAACGGCAAAACCTGTTTTGTTGTTGAACTGCCAATGAAAAACGGTTAAAAACTTGTTTAAATTCAATTAAAAAAACAACTGAATTGATCTTCTTAAAAGGTATTTAGTCGCTCCTTAATAAGTGGTGAAATCATTTATAAATGCAAATTGCCGAATAAAAATACCGTGTTTTACGTACATACAGGTTAAAAGTCGGCAAAACAGGAACAGGTTTTCTCCTTTGTGTTCGTCATTGAGAGGAGCATAACGCCGAAGCAACCGAAGCGCAGCGGAGCTCAACGGAGTTAATCCAGACCTGTGCTTTATGTTTTCTCTGGATTAACTTAGTTGTGTTTCTGGATTGCTTCGCTTCGCTCGCAATGACGGTTTGTTCTTTAAATTTTTAAATGTTTAAATCTTTAAATCGCTGCGCTCCTCGCAATGACGTGCTGCCTGCTTTTATGTC
>JAIRKV010000017.1 GCA_031259935.1 Prevotellaceae bacterium
CGTTTCAACTGAACAACATGCCCGTTAATTTAGCCGAGCGTATTGAAGTTTACAAAGGAGTTGTGCCCGTAGAATTTGGCTCGGATGCTTTGGGCGGAGCCATAAATATTGTTACAAAACAGGCAAAAAACACCTGGCTTGATGTTTCATATTCATACGGCTCGTTCAACACTCACAAATCAAACGTAAGTTTCGGACATACAACGCAAAGCGGACTTGTTTTTCAGTTGAATGCCTATCAAAACTATTCGGATAACAACTATAAAGTTAAAACAAAATTGTTGAATGTAGAAACAAATCAATATTCAACAGAAGAATACTGGTTTAAACGATTTCATGATAATTATCACAACGAAGCCGTAATTGCCAAAGTCGGCGCTGTCAACAAAGTTTGGGCAGACAGGTTTTTGATAGGAATCACTTTGAGTCGGGAAAAGGCAGACATTCAAAACGCCAATTTAATGCAAATAGTTTATGGCGGCAAAGAACGCAAAGCGCGAAGTATTATTCCGACTTTGAATTATGAAAAGCGAAATATCTTTGTTCAAAATCTTAACTTTTCATTAACCGCAAATTATAATAAATTAAAAAACAATAATTTAGATACTTTGGCTCGACAATACAACTGGAAAGGAGAATACAGAGAAAAAAGTTACAGGGGAGAACAGAGATATTCATTAAACGAATCCAGTAACCAAAATGCATATATAACAGCCAATCTTAATTACAAAATAAACAATAAACATTACTTTGCCGTAAACAATCTGTACAGCAATTACACGCGCAAAATCACAGATGCTGCCGCAAATTCGGAAAACAGTACGGCAGCAACTTTTATGAGGCGTACAAATGTTAAAAATGTTTTGGGCTTTTCGTACAGATTTGAACCCGGCAAGCGATGGAACGCTTCGACATTCTTCAAATACTACAAAGTAAACGTAAAAGGACCTTTAACCGTTTCGACAACAACCGTAGATGAATACACAGAAAAAGAAAAATCGTTTTCATCAACAGGTTACGGCGTTCTTGCAACATATTTTTTGACGGAAGCAATTCAACTGAAAGCATCATTTGAAAAAGCATATCGTCTGCCTTCTGAACGCGAACTTTTTGGCGATGAAGTACTGGAAGTGGGCGACGTGTCGCTGAAACCCGAAAACAGCCAAAACATTAATTTCAATATCAGCTACAGTAACGTTTGGAACAATACACATTCGGCATATATAGATGTCGGATTAATTTACAGAGATACAAGAGATTATATAAGACGACAAATAGAACAGCGCTACGGCGGAGCGTTTTATACAAATCATGGCAAAGCGCTTAATCTCGGCATCGACGCCGAGGCAAGATATTTTTACAAAAACATATTTTCTGTCGGCGGAAACATAACATATCAGAATATGAGAAGCATGGAAAAATATACGGCAAACAAGGTAATTGATATTAATTACAAAGCCCGAATGCCGAATGTTCCCTATCTGTTCGGAAATATAGATGCCGGCTATAACATCAATAATGCTTTCGGCAAGGGAAATACGCTGTCGGCAGGCTATAATTTGCGTTACATTCATTCATTTTTGCGCAGCTGGCTAAGCGAAGGCGCAAACCGCACAATTCCAATGCAACTGTCGCACGACCTGAATTTGACTTATATACTGAAAAACGGAAAATACAACGTTTCATTTGAAGTAAAAAACATTGCGGACGAAATGCTGTACGACAATTACAGTCTGCAAAAACCCGGACGCAGTTTTATGATAAAATTAAGATATTTTTTCTTTAATAATAAATAATCTTTAGTAATATTAGTAATAATTTTAAATAAATTTAATTATGTATACAAAAAAATCAATTTTCAAAAAAGTAATTCTAACAGTAATTACAGGATGTCTGTCATTGGCATTTATTTCATGCGAAGACAACGACAATCCCGCACCAAAAACAAAAGGTTCATTTTTTCTGTCGGTTAATGGCGAAGCAACCGAATATATTATCCAGACCGAAGATCTGGAAACAGGCGATCTGTCTATTAGCAACAACCGCGAAGAACTTGAACAGACAGGACATATATGGATATTCAACGACAATCCATCTGTCGCTCTCGGTTTAATCTATCAGCAGGGAGATCCCGGAATAGGTTTAGGCTTTAACGTTAAGGAAGACGGAACCTTACGCGAATTGGGAAATTTCCTGATAGCGCCACGATTCACATCTTACGGATTTTTCGACAAATACGCTCTGACAAGCGTAGGCGGACAAACTCCTGCCGACAATGCCGACCGTTCGGACTACAGCACATTCGGTTTTATCGACCTGACAAACGGTCTTGCCTTGCAGGAAAAAACAATTCCTACGCTGAATATCACCGGTAACGGCGATCAGGCAACGTTCTCGGGCATTGTGGATATGGGCAACGGCGAATTTCTGACAGGCATGGTTGTCTCTCAACCAAAACCGGCAGGCGGCTCAGGCGGAGCAAGTTCCGGACCGATAACCTATCCCGACAGTTGCTGGGTTGCCGCATTCGACAAAGACCTGAATCTGAAACGAATTTACAGAAGCGACAAATTAAGTTATTCTTCGGGACGTTACCGCTCGCAATACTATTCGCAAATCGGAAAAGCCGACGACGGAAACGTTTACGTGTTTTCAGGTTCGTACGAAAGCACAACAACACTTCCATGCGGAGCGCTGAAAATCAGCAGAAATGCAACAGCGTTCGACCCTTCGTACTATTTCAATATTCAGGAAAAAACAGGCGGATATAAATTCCGCAAAGTTTGGCATATTACAGGAAATTATTTCATGCTCGAATTATACAATGATTTGACACCTTCATCCACCGGCGCTGCGACTCGATATGGAATAGTAAACGTTGAAACAAAAACTTTTAACTGGGTAAGCGGAATACCTTTATACGACAAAATCACAGGAACGGGTTTGCCAATGGCTTACGAAGGTAAAATGTATTTCCCCATAACGGAAGAAGGCGAATATCCTGCTGTTTATATCATCGATCCGTCAACAGCATCGGCGCGCAAAGGCATAAGCATAATCGGAGCAGCGAGTCTGAATGCAATAGGACGACTGACTTATCAATAATACAAATATTTGCACGATTCACGAAGAACGGTAACATGGAAACATGCTGCTGTTCTTTGTGAATTTATTAAAATTTTAAAAACAAAATACGTTTTATGCTTCATAAAGTATTATTTTTTATTTTCGGCAGTATGATTATTTAAACAACGAACTGCGTTCAAAAGTAAATTATAAAATATTTTCGGACGAAAGCCGCAAAACAGGCATTCCGGGAATATCGGACGCATTAAAAACAATATTTCAATAAATAAAACAAATAAAATTATGATTAAATTATTAATAGATTTCATTCAATTTCTGTACGCCTCTGCGCCACTGTTTATGTCGCTGGCTGTTTTAACTCTGCTGGCTGCTTTATTGTCAAAGTCAATAAAACGACATGCAACCGTCTGTTACATCGTATCGGCAATTCCCTTTGCCTTAGTTACGGTTCCTTTCATCGGCAGGCTGTTTGGAACAGAAATATTTAATTTCAGCCGCATCCCGTTTCTCGGCGGCATTATAAGAGATTATATACACATGGGAACATTAGGTTTTCCTTTGCTGATTATCATTATGTATATGGGCGCTTTAAATCCGAAAAATTCCATTGTGAAAAAACTGCTCGGTATACGCAAAGAATTGTCTATCATCTCGGGTTTTCCGATATTGACACATTCTTTGATTCGGGTAACAAATAATTTCCCCGGCGCCCTCAAATTTTTCACCGATAACGGAGAATATATGGCAAATACAAAAGTAACAAGTGTATTGGGCGCAGGAATAACAAGTTTCAGTTTTGTGCTGGGCATCCTGATGCTGGCGCTGTTTATTCCGCTGTGGATTACATCTTTCGACTTTGTCCATAAGCGCATGGGAAACATTAAATGGAAAAAACTGCAGCGCTGGTCGTATGTTTTGTATGCCATGCTGTTTATTCATGCCGCAGGAATACAGGCCGGCTTTATGCTGAATCCGCGAGAAAGAGAGCAGTCGAAACCTGCTGTTGAAGTAAGCGCAACAATATCTGAAACGCATAACGGCAGAAACCGTGGAAATTCGGAATTGCAGAAACAGGATGACAGAGATAAACGCAAAGACAGAAATACGGTACAGGCGGTTGTCGACAGCGTAAAACAGCGAGACAGTAAAGCCGGTCGAACCGAAGTAACGCAACCGGCAGGAAACAGCAGACATCAGCCAGGTCGGGGCTTTGCCGAGATTAAGGTCGATGCGCCAACAAAACGCTGCATACACACAGTATCGCTTTTCCTGATTTTCGGGTCGTATTTATATCTCAAATTAAGAAAGGCAAGACGGAAAAAACAGCAATAATAAAACATTGAAATTTTCTGTCGGTTTTGTTTTAACATAAAAGCAGGCAGCACGTCATTGCGAGGAGCGGAGCGGCTTAATGATTTAAATATTTAAAATGAAAAAAAGCACGTCATTGCGAGCGAAGCGAAGCAATCCAGAAGATTTTTTCCATTTTTTCTCTGTTTATTTTTTCTGGATTAACTCCGTTGAGCTCCGCTGCGCTTCGGTTGCTTCGTCGCTGCGCTCCTCGCAATGACGAACACAAAAAAATATCCCGCAGGGATAGAATATTTATAGAACTTTCATCGCAAACAAAGGCTACGTGCGGAGCAGCGATGGTTTTTCAAGTCATCTGCAGTAACCCGCACGTGATGCACAAAGAGATGTCGTTTCTACCGAGCGACGCATTCCTAATGGAATGCGAATAAGCAAATCAGGGCACAGAGCGAAGAAAGACACAAAAACCTTATTTCAACCTTATTTCAAAAACAAAACAACCTTAGTAGCCAAACATAACACACACCCGCCAACCTTATTACCTTATTTTCATTGGTTTCCTGCATCCCGCCGGGATGCATCGCTCGGTAGAAATCTTACCCCAAACAAAGGCTGCGTGCGGAGCGGCGATGGTTTTTCAAGTCATCTGCGGTAACCCGCACGTAATGCACAAAGAGATGTCGTTTCTACTGATATTTTGTCCCTGACGGGACAGGCGGCATTGCGAGGAATGTTTAATGATTTAAAGATTTAAAATGAAAAAAAACACGTCATTGCGAGGAGCGTAGCAAAAAGATTTAATTATTTAAGAATTTAAGAGCGTCATTGCGAACTGCGAAGCAGTGAAGCAATCCAGATTTGTGTCTTGTGTTTTTCTGGATTAACTTCGTTGTGTTTCTGGATTGCTTCGCTTCGCTCGCAATGACGGTTTGTTCTTTAAATTTTTAAATGTTTAAATCTTTAAATCGCTGCGCTCCTCGCAATGACGTGCTGCCTGCTTTTATGTC
>JAIRKV010000029.1 GCA_031259935.1 Prevotellaceae bacterium
TCCCGCCCGAATCACAATAAACATTGATAATCAAATTTTTATAAAAAATAAGGACTTAATCAGGGACTTGCTATGTGAGCGCAATCAACAATCGAAAAAATTATATGATTTCTGAACAAAGGCTTAAAAACTGTTTGAATTTCATTAAAAATTTATTTCAAAACGAGATAAATCATTGCGTAAACGAATGTGTTCTTTTAAGTTTTTGTGTCAAAAATTTTAATGGGAAAGATACTAAAATACATAGAGGGTGACTGCACGAAGTTTCAATGCTTCAAAACAAAAAAATGTCGTTAGATGCAAGCGATAATGATACTATCGCTTACAATTACGACGACAACCCTGTTGTGCAGACAACGAAAAGCGTTTTTGCCGAAACAGACCGCAGTCGGCAAGGCGTTGTGTCGTTACAAAATTTACTCAAAGGAAACACTGCGCCGCCACCCATTTTTCGTTATTTTTTAGACGGTTCCCGACACACTTACAAAGTAGATGACATTTCAATAGGCAAAAAGATTTTCCCCATTGTAGCAGGGCAAATCATTGTCGGTTGTTGCGAACGGAACGACCGCGACACATTCAAAAAATACGGCTTGAAAAGTAAAATCGTTATATCAATGCCCGATGATTTTGATGATGACGACGGTGGCGATAATTTTTGCCGTTCTTTTGTAACCGCAATTAACATTGATTATCAATATATTGCAAATTAAGTACACGAAAATGCACACAAAAAGCATCTAAAATCATGTTTTAGATGCTTTTTATTATTCATAAAAATCAGGCACATCACAATTTTTTTATTTCTTTCAAAAATTTTTCTACCCCTGCAATTATTTTTTGTTTCCGCTCGGCAGAAAAACAACTCGGATTACCCCTCGAATTTATTCCCGACAGTTTTTTTAAAATATCTGAACTGTATTTTATTCCGCAATAGTCCGGAAAAAAACTTTTACATTTCAAATATTTAATTTTTCTGGTAAATTCATCTATTTCTATTTTTCCCATCTTCATAAATTTTATAAGCCCTGTACCATTCTGCAAGGCGTTTTATTAATCCTTCCGTTCTGTCTGCATTACCTTTATAATGTTCGCTGAACGAATCTATCATATCAACAATTTCAAAACTGCCATCGTCTTTTATTTTTGCTAAAAAACGAGGCTTACGAGTATGTAGAATATACATCCCATCGAGATCGGCCATTTCATTTTTTGCAATTAAAAATTTTGGACAATCAGACATTTTCAACCTCCCATGCCTGCGAAAATTCATTATCAGCAAACAGCGAAGCAATCCCTGTTAACTGTTTCAGTCTTAAAATTTCGTCTGTATCCATACCTATATGTTTTTTTATCCAAGTTTCTTTTCTTCCTAACAGTATCAGTTCTTTTACAATATTACTCATTAAATCAATATCATGTGAACCGCGCGCCCTGTTATGTCTAATCGTAGAAGCCATTCTGTCATCAAGTTCCCTGTGATTTTCTCGAATAAATGAAACAGGCAAACGTCCGTATGTACTTTTGTTGATTTTACTTGATTTTCGCTCCGACTGTCGGCGATGGAAACCGTCCACAATCCTGATAACATCTTCTTCTGGATTACCTACAATCGGCATCGTGTAGCCATCTTCTTCGATGGAAGTAATAAGCAAAGTCATTTCCGGCGGTGCAACGCTGTTGGGATTATAATCATTGCCTTCTACTTTTTCGGATTTCTCCCACGCCACAAAATCAACAGGATGGTGTTTTAATGGACTAACTTTATGCAATTCAGCGCGAACATAATTAAGCACATCTATTTTTTCATCAATGCTTGACATTTCATTGATTAAAGTACATAAGTCTTTTACCTTTTCGTTGATTTTGTTTTGATTATCAAATAAATTCATAACATTTCACTGTATTTTTGTAATAATTCATTCTGCTTTAATACCTGTCTTTTTGTTATCGAAAACGATAGCGATTGACAAGTTATATCATTCTTTAATATTGCCATACAAAGCCTTCGCCACGAAAGGAAATCAGCCTTATTATCTAATCCTGGCAATACGTCTGGAATTGCAGTTGCTTTTATTACTTCTTTATTGCCTTTTCCTCGATTACTGAACGCATGTGTATTTACAAATGCATCTGGCGTTAATTCTTCAAGAAGTCGAATATCTGCACTGTTAATCGGACATCCAACCTGTTGCCAATAACGAATAAATCGCACAAATTTTGTAACGTAAATATCGCGTGTTTCTTTTGGTAAAGTCTTTAACAGGAATTTACAATAACTTTTCCATGTATGACCTTCCGGTAATTGTATTCGCTTCACGCCCATTGCTTTGCTTCCTGCATATATATTTCCAAAGTTTGCTCCTGAAACTCTGTCTACAACTTTAATCCATGTTTCCGGTTCTATTACTCGAAACATGTTTAATCCGGATTTTTGTTCATCGCCGTATGGCTCACAGATACGCATTTTATGAAGTGGAACGCCTGCTTTATAAAACAAATCATAAATTCGATTATATGGCTTATGAAACTTGCCGTTGTATGTCCAAATATCGTTCACATGCCAATCGTAAATCGGATAGAAGTTTACCGTGCGTTCCGACATAACTGTCGAATATATTTTACCATTATAACTTCCCTTATCATTTCTGGCGATTGCCCGGAACCGGTTCAGACTTTCATCTGTCCTGATACCAACCAGACAGGCTGTTTGTGCGCCATTATGCATCCGTGCATACCAATCGCCGAACTGTTCAATAAATTCTTCGAATGTCATATTTTGCTTGTAAAAATCAAAAGGATTATTGAATTCATTGATTATAAAATCATAAACAGGCATTTCCCTTACCCATTTATTACGCTTGCTTTCTTCCCAGAATATCCAGTACGGTTCGTACATGGACACGGCATTAGTGGTTAGCATCGGTAAACATACCCAATACGGCTCAATCAAATCCAAATTATTAAGAATCATTTTTTCGATAAAGTCAATTGTACCTTTATAGAACGCTTCCAAATCAATGAATAATACGCCGATTTTTTTCTTAATCTCGTTTCGGCGCATATAATCAAAAACGAGATTAAGCATTACCCCGCTATCCTTACCGCCTGAGAATGAGACATAAATATTCTCAAAGTTTTTAAAAATATAATCGATGCGCCCGTTGGCGGCATTATAGACATTCGTATCTAAATAACGCTTTTTCATAGCATTAATTCGACTTTATGCCATTTGCTAAACTCTTTAACAATTTTAAACTTAGATTTCAAATAGTGCGGCAAACATTCATTCGTACAGTCGGCTTTAATGTGTGTTATTCCATTTTTTTTACACCACTTAATCCGTTCGGATATAAGTTTTTTATGAATGCCGTTTTTCCGATATTCTGGAATGACATAATCAAATGTAAATTCAACATCTGTTTGCGTCTGTCGTATTGCCGAAAATCCAGATAAATTTCCGTCATCATCAAAGATGATAAACCAACAATAATTTTCGCCGGTCAATATCGGATAACCGTCAAATTCGGCTATAACTTTGCGATTCATCGCATACGGCGCAACAAGCTCATACAGTCGCTTGTCTGTTCCTGGTAATCTTTCTGTTTTCATTTTATATTTTTTACAAATGTAGATATAATTTTATTCATCACAAACTTTCTACATATTTTTTTAATTTCGTTTTATCAAGCATTAATTTTTTTATTTCATCTGCCAGATTGCCTTTTCGTTTCAAATTTCGTATGATTTTATCGTCGATATTTGCTTCTGTGCGGAAATCATGTATAAACATTTCATTTCGCTGTCCCTGTCTGTCAATTCGTCCTACCGACTGTTTGCGCTGAAAATATGAAAATGAATTTGAGAAAAACACAATCCGCCTGCATACTTCCTGCAAACCATTTAATCCCGTGCCGCCGCTCTGCATAGTTGCAACAAAATATTTCGTTTTACCGTTCACAAAATCACGAAGTTCCGCATCGCGTTCCTGCGGATTCTCTCCTGTAAATACCGCACAGTTTTTATACCCGAAATGTTCTATAATCATTTCTACTTCAAAAATATATTTACAAAAGAAAATAACCTGTTCATCCGCAGGAATATTATGCATTAACGAAAATTTATTTGTACCCAAATATTCACGTTCATTCCCGTAATGACAATAGCCGCAACAAATCTGCTGCATTCGAGTGAACGACTTGAAAATATCTGTTGCTCGAAAACAATCACTCTTTATTTTTTCAAGCAGCCACATTTTTTCTTCATGATAAAGTTCATACTGAATATCATTCATCCTGCAAGTATGCGTATAAAACTGTTTTGCAGGTAAATTAAGACATTCTTCTTTTGTAATTTGATAAGTGTAAGGTTCGAGCAAACCCATAAGGTGGCTAATATTCTTATACCCAATAATTTCATCGCCAAATATGCCGCCCATGACTAAATATTTTTCTTCGAATTTTTTCCAGTCGCGCACTCCAATAATCAAAGGCGACAAACAGGCATATTGCATATAAAGATTATGTACATTATCGGTTACAGGCGTACCTGTCATCACCAGTTTATAACTCGTTTTTTCGCACACCATTTTTATACGCTTCGACCGCTTTGCTGTCGGAGTTTTAATCATGTGCGATTCATCTATTATAATCTGCGTTTCGCTGTCCACAAAATTCAAAGCCTCAAAAACAGCCCTGTTGCTGCTTCCCATGCTCTCGTGTCCGATTAATTTCCATTCGAGAGCATTATGACGACACCATAAGTCAATCTGCGCCTGAAAATTTTTCTTTGTCGAAACAGGTAAAAAAACAAGCACTTTCTTTATTTCGCCAGCCTCGTAACGACTTACTGCAAGGTCAATGGCAATCTTCGACTTGCCTGTTCCCGTATCGGCATACAGAGCAGACACTTTCATCGAACAGCAGAACCGCAGCGCATCCGCCTGGTGTCGCAAACTGCTGTCGTCATAAATTGGAATAATATCATCGCGCAGTCGAACATGCAGCGGCGTCTGTTTGCGTTCAAGTTCGCAGTTATTGATTATCTCGTAAAACTGTCGCTCTATCTCTGCCTTATATTCTGCTTCAAGCAAACGGTCGCGCAAATCTGCGCTTCTTATATTTTCGACCCGAACAAAAACAGTCAGGCGGTCGTTTACGACCTCAAACCATGCAGTGGTTTTTATATCTCTGCTGTCTTGCCCGAATCGGAAATACAGACGTTCGATTTTTTCATTTTTATACAGGCGAGAATATTTAATCCTCGCCTGTAACTGTTCAAGTTGCATTTTCCAATTCAATTAAGCAGAAAATACTTCGACCCGTAAAAATTTAAACGAAAATCCTTCCGGAAGTTTTGTTGCACCTTCCGGCAATCGACCTCCTTGCAATTGCGCGACATATACAACATCGCCTGCCTCAAGAGTGATATTGATACGGTTGCATTCTACGCCAAGCACTGCTGCTGTATCGGCGTGTCCTACTGCGCTTTCCAAGCCAGCAGGTAACGTTTCTATTTCAGAAACTTTTACCGAATAATTTTTCTCTTTAATCATTTGAAGAGAAAATGCATTTAGGATATAATTTTTTCTCATATTTTTATAGCGATTACCTGTACTTCGCGAGGTTTTAATTCAACATTCCACAATGGTTCAATTATGCCCGTCGAGCCGATAGTACAGCCAAAAATTATCGTTCAAGCGCACTGATACACAGTCTTTGAACCCGAACGATTTCTTTTAATTTCTCAACAGGAAGTCGGCATGACTTCATGAATTCATAGTCTCTACGTCTCCATGTAGCGTCTAATGACGTTACATTTTTGAAACCAATTTTTCCTTTGTTCTCAAAATATTCTGCTAAAAGAGCAGCATATTCGTCTGTAACCTTTTGTTTTTCTGTATACATTCTGTACAGCGCAGCATGTCCAGTGTCTTCAATATTATTCATAATCTGAAAATAAAAAATTAAACTGTTCTAAATATTCGTGTATTCTTTCAGATTTTGCTTGAAATATCTTATTGTTATTCAGATAAGATATTGTATAATCAACAAAATCATGTATTGCATCCAAATCTCTGCTTGTAGATAGATGCATTGTAAATCCATACATTTGCTGACGATAATTTTCATCGTCTAAACCATTATAGATTTTATTAAGAGAAACCGCTTTTTTGACGATATTTTTAAAATCGACTTTGTTTAAGTTGATTTTTTTTAATTTTAATACTAAATTTTTCATTGTTTTAATTATTTAATTCAGTTTCCAATTCCTGTAATCTTGCTTTGCAGACATTAATATCTGCTTGAATTTCTTCTTTTGAGCGTTTCTTTTTTGCTTGCTTCACTTCGCACCAGCCCGCTTCGACAGCGGCTTTCACTGCCGGCAATTCGAGAGATGGCACGGGAAAATTATGCAGTTCAAATGTTGCATTTTCAACTTCGGTGCGCCAGTTCTTTACAGAGCCGCCCGACTTGTATATCCCTGAAAGAAATACAATGTCATCACCTAATTTTGCACCACTGTCGCGCCCCCATGCGCGGGCTACCGTCCTGCCAAACAGGGTAACAGGACCTGTATAGCAGTCGTCATTAAAATTTTTTATTAAGAGCGTGCATGTTTCGTAAGAAGTTTCGCCTGTTGTTCCGAAGTATTCAATCAACACTTCGCGCACGTAGTCTAACAGACTGTCGTCAAACCACCATGCGCCATTTTTCCAAGTACCGCGCAAATTGCGTGCGCGGGCTACGAATGTTGAATGATAAGGCGTTGTTACTTTCACTTTATCATCGATAATTTCAAGTTGAATTTCCTGATTTTTCATAATTTTAAATTCTTAATAATTAAACCATTTTACTTTTTTTGTAGAAAACTGTAAATTACAATCTTCCTTTTCGAGAATAAAAGCCGCAATCCAAACCGCCTGCGATTTTTGCGGATCGTAATCATATCCAAACACCATGCTTTTAGGAATAAAAGCAGTAGAACCGTCAAAGGCAGTTGCCTTGTAAGATTTTTCTGAAAAATTAGTTAAACTTTCAAGTCTAACTGAATAACATTTGATTTTTTTCATTGTATTAATTTTTTAAGAATTAAACCATAATGAAATCTACTGCATCTCGCAGTGAATTAAAATCAAATACCATTGATTTGTCTCTGTTATATACCTTTATATCTCCATTCGGAAATATAAATATAAACGGAATGTGAGGCAGAGAAACTTCTGTCAAAACCCAGCCTCCATCCTCTTGTTTTGCAAACTCGAAATTTTTTTCGAGAAATTTGTAAGCCGCTTTGCTTACATTGTTTTTAATATCAACTCTTTTCATATTTTTTGCCCGTTTTTTTAGCCTGCTGGCGCCGCAGGAGTTTAAATGAATAATTAGTAAATTTTCTGCAAAGGTAGGAATAATTTTATTCCCACAAAATTTATTTTTGTTAAATTTTCTTAAATGGTAAAAGATATTACATATTTCAAGAAATATATTATCTTTGCAACCGAAACCGCATAAATGGAATTGGAATAAATTTTATAATTAAAACATTCTAAATGATGTTTAACAAATTAATTGAACCAAAATGTGGTTTATTAATAGAAAAGAGGAGAATTTTCTCCTCTTTTTTTTGTTTATATCCAAACAGGAAAAAGCCCCTTTGCGGGGCTTCAAAAATAATAAAAGAATGAAAAACATTTTATTTCTTAAACTTGCTTATGATTTTATATGCGTAAATCGTTATAGTTATTATCGTTATGCAGATGCCAATCCACATTATCCACTTCAAAAACTGACTTTCTTTGCGTTCGGTCGTTTCGGTTATCTCTTCGGTTTTTTCACTCGAATAAAGATTGTTCAACGCCTGCAATGTATATTCGTCGTAATTCACAGCGTTTGCCTGTTCGGTGTTTTTTGTCGTTTTTTCGGCTGTTTTTTTGCCTTTTTCCGTGATTTCGATACTTTTCACGGGCGGCAAGTTCGTTGCCGAATTTACAGGCTTTTCGGTGTCAAATTCGATTTTTATTTTTTCTTCATAATCGTTCGTATTAACGTCCCTATGTTCGTTTGTTGTCGTCTGAACATGCGCCGTGCTGTCGGTGTGCATTACGGTTGCCGTCTGCGTGTCGCTTGTTTCGGTAGCGTGGACGTTGCCTGTGAGAGCAGTTTTTTTGCTCCCACAAGCCGCCACAATCAAAAAAATAAAATAAAACAAAAATCTCATTTCAGAAACTCCTCCCAGCCTTT
>JAIRKV010000033.1 GCA_031259935.1 Prevotellaceae bacterium
AAAGGCTGGGAGGAGTTTCTGAAATGAGATTTTTGTTTTATTTTATTTTTTTGATTGTGGCGGCTTGTGGGAGCAAAAAAACTGCTCTCACAGGCAACGTCCACGCTACCGAAACAAGCAACACACAAACGATAACGGCAAATTACATCGACAGCACGGCGCAGGTTCAAACGACAACAAACGAACATAGGGACGTTAATACGAAAGATTATGAAGAAATAATAAAAATCGAATTTGACACCGAGAAGCCTGTTAATTCGGCAACTGGACTGTCGCCTGTGAAAAGTATCGAAATCACGGAAAAAGGCAAAAAAACAGCCGAAAAAACGACAAAAAACACCGAACAGGCAAACGCTGTGAATTACGACGAATATACATTGCGGGCGTTGAACAATCTTTATTCGAGTGAAACAACCGAAGAAATCACCGAAAAGACGGAACGCAAAGAAAGTCAGTGGTTGAAGTGGATAATGTGGATTAGCATCTGCATAACGATAATAACTATAACGATTTACGCATATAAAATCATAAGCAAGTTTAAGAAATAAAATGTTTTTCATTCTTTTATTTTTGAGCCCCGCAAAGGGGCTTTTTTCTGTTTTTGAATATAAACAAAAAAAGAGGAGGTAATTCTCCTCTTTTTATTTACAAACTTGAAAGTCAATGCACAATTAATTTAAAATTGTACTTTTATTAAAAACCGCAATGGGTCAATTTTGTTAGGCATTTAGTAAACTTTGAAAAGTTTAAAAAATTACAGTCAATATTTCAATTCCATTATGCGATTTCGAGTGCAAAGATAATATATTTTTTGAAATATGTAATCTATTTTGTTGTTTAAGAAAATTTAACAAAAATAATTTGTTATTATAAGATTATTTAATGATAAATACTTGATTATCAAGTAATTATTTACTACCTTTACATCGTAATTTTAATAATAAAAAAATTTAAAACCTCGCGAAGTACAGGTAATCGCTACAAAAAAATGGAAGCAAGAAAAATAAGAAAAAGAAAAATTACAAAAGAAGAAAGGGCAGAAGTGCCCTTGTCGTACAAAGGGACGACCAATAAGGAGTACTTAAAACTTACTGGTCAATACGATGCTTGCAAAAAGCATTTCTACAAGATTCGCAGAGCTGGCGGTATCTCAGATGAACAGATTTATATTCAATTTGCAAATCTGATGATGAGAAAGCAGAGATGCTATATAGATTTTTTGGATTTTTAAAAAAATAAGAAATGGAAACAGTAAAAAAAAGAAATAACATGATAGCATTATTTCATTTTGCAAAAAACAAACTGAAATTTCACGGGTTCGGAGAAATAACAGACGCCCCGATTTGGGACGAACTGTTTATAATCGATGGAGAACTCAAAACCGAAACAGGTAGAGTTCTAATGGATGAAGGCGAGCTGCAAGAAGCGCTCGCAACAGGTATCGGAATTATAGAAATTGATAATAATTACGACACATGGTATACATGTTTCGTCGATGAACTCGACGAAAGGGAATTAAAAGAGATGATGTTTCCCGAACAGGGATTTCATTATCTCGACGAAGAACTCGACGAAGCTCTCATCGAGTTCGGGTTTACGGAATTAGAAGTTAAACTTGCTCGTGAATTTGATGATCTTTACGAATTATATAATTCACATTTATGTCATTATGATTATGTGGATAATAATTACGAAGTTGTAGACTTCGCAAGTGAAACAGAAGAAAACGAATTTATGAAAATAGATAACAAATTTTATATTAAACTTTAAAAGAAAAAATTATGTCAGTATTTAGTAATTCAAAAACTGCTGTGCAGTTTGCAAGCAAAAACGAAATTAAAAAGGGATACATAGTTGTGCATCCCGATGGTGATTGTGTTGAGGTTTCAGTTCCTGAAAAATACGCAATATCAAATTTTTATACTGTGTTCAAAATCGAATACAATGAAGATACCGAAACATTTAGAGCAATCGAAATGAATTAAAAAAAATGAAGACAGGCGTGGACAGTCGCCCCGCCTGTCTTTTTTAAGTTAAACATTTATAACAAAAAAAGTAATATAAAAAAACATCTTTTAAAAATTTAAATATTTTAGTCATGAAATTAGAAATTAAAATTAAAAGACCAGTCAACAGTAAAAAAATAGGAACTGCTGCGTGGACAATTGAAGAAATGAAAAAAAGCGTTTATGAATTAAAAACGCTTGAAAACGGAAGGCTTGCAATAGTTGCAGATGATATTATTATTTGTAAAGAACATAAAGATAATGATAAAGATGATTTGTTTTATCGAAAATTGTTCTGTTATGATAATGAGAAAATTTCGGCGGTATGGATGCATCACAAATTTAAATATGCTGTTGCTATTTGTGCCGCCGAAGAATTTAACTCTACAAACAACTATAAAGCGTTGTTTGGGAGAGTGCTTACAAAAGCAGCGCATAAAATCGTTACAGACTTCATAAAGTCATGTGCTGATTTGCTTTTAGCAGAAATGATAAAAAGAGATGAAACAGAAGAAAAGCAATTTGAAAATTTCAAGTTTCAAATTACTGAAATTTAATTATTAACATTTAGCAAGTTACGTTTTTTGCGTAACTTGCTTTTTTTAAAAAATAAAATTATGAAAAAATTTGATATTGAAAAAAATGTAAGCAAAAATGCTTACGAATTTTTCAAAAAAAATTTTGACATCCGTCATCAGGATGATGGCGGATGTGTTTTAACCGAAGTGTCAATGCCGAGCATTGAATTTATTTTTATATTTCCAGACGGAAAAATAAAGGTAAATATAAAAAACAAGGTAGTGGTAGATTTCGATTCGCTGCAAGATGCAGTGGATTTTATTATGATTTAATCTTTTAAAAATATCAGAAAATGAAAAAAGAAAGAAAAACAAGAATTAGAACTTACAATGATGTAATAAACTGTATTACATCAAGCGAACGTGTGGGAGTTGTATTGGTATCAATCCAATACGGGATTTTTGCTGC
>JAIRKV010000049.1 GCA_031259935.1 Prevotellaceae bacterium
GAATTTGTATCGTATTAATTTTGAAAATATCAGAAAATCAGTTGGGAAATTTTTAAAATTTTGCTGTATCTCCGTAAAAAAACAGCAATCACTGAATCCTGCTGTTTTCCGTCAGCATATTTTGAATGAAATTTATATCTTTTTTTATTTGTTCCATAGTCGACAATAAATCAGTAAAATATATCCTGTCATTTTGCTTGACCAAATTAACAATATCAATTTTAAAATAGTCGGCAATTTGAACCAAACGTAAAAACGGAACATTCGTTTCCCCACGTTCGATTTTTGCATACGAAGTACTTGAAATGTTAAGATTAAAAGCAACTTCTTCCTGCGTTAATCCTAACGACCGCCGTACAGCAGAAATATTATTTCCAAGCGTTTTAAGATTCATGGCACAAAATTATTACTTAAAAATCGTTTTTATATATAATTAATAATTACTGTTTTATAATTAATAATTATAAAAACATTTGTCAGATATAATTTTAAATTATATTTTTGCAACCGTAATTTACAATTAACATATAAAGAGACTTGTTATGAAAAAATATTTTTATTCTGATGGATCAAACAGTTTTGGTCCTTTTACACTGGAAGAATTAAAAGAACAGAGCATCAATCGTGAAACTCCTGTCTGGTTTCAAGGATTAAGCGAATGGAAAAAGGCAGGTGATATTGCGGAATTAAACGAAATATTTAAATTTGTTCCGCCAACAATTACGAAACCGAATTTATATTCTAAAAAGATGGAAAATAATACTCAGAATCAGTTTCCGCCTAAAACATGGCTGTTGGAATCAATTTTGACAACACTGTTATGCTGTTTGCCATTTGGAATAGTAGGAATTGTAAACGCTGCGAAAGTCGAATCGCGTTTTTATGCAGGAGATATTGAAGGTGCGGAACGATATTCGCGCGAAGCAAAAAAATGGACTCTTGTCAGTTTTTGGATTGGCTTGGGAGTTTTTGTTATTTATTTGATACTAATCGTCATTGGAGTAATACCAATAATAGGAGGACGTCCTGGTTACTGGTAAAATTTTTAAATTATGTGTAATATTATCTGTTGCAGTAATTCTTGCAGTATTATACACAATTTATAATCCTTCGTAAAGTCAATATTTTCCAAAATGTCCGTTTTTTGCCTTAACGGGACTCAAATGTCCGGGCTGCGGTTCGCAGCGGGCTGTACATTATTTGTTGCATTTTGATATTTTCGATGCAATTAAAGAAAACGTGTTGCTTGTGATTGCCATACCTTATTTATTACTTGGCATTTCGATAAATTTAATAAATAAATCAACAGGGAAATTATCCGAATGGCGAAGAATAGTGTTAGGAAAAAAAACTATATACATTATTCTTTTTATTATTATAATATTCTGGATAGCAAGGAATTTACCTGACAGTTAAATTTCCTGCAAATTATAAACAGTCATTCCTTACGATTGAAAAAAAGGACATTTTTAAATTTAAATAGTCGTTCCTTAAAAATAAAAAATCAGCAATAATACAACATTATTTCTGTTAGTTTTGCTTTGACATAAAAATAAGCAGCACGTCATTGAGAGGAGCGCAGCGGCTTAATGATTTAAATATTAAAAATGAAAAAAGCACGTCATTGCGAGCGAAGCGAAGCAATCCAGAAGATTTTTTCCATTTTTTCTCTGTTTATTTTTTCTGGATTGCTTCGGCGTTCCGCCTCGCAATGACGAACACAAAAAAATATCCCGCAGGGATAGAATATTTATAGAAATTTCATTGCAAGCAAAGGCTGCGTGCGGAGCAGCTGCGGTTTTTCAAGTCATCTGCAGTAACCCGCACGTGATGCACAAAGAGATGTCGTTTCTACCGAGCGACGCATTCCTAATGGAATGCGAATAAGCAAATCAGGGCGCAGAGCGAAGAAAGACGCAAAAACCTTATTTACACCTTATTTCAAAAACAAAACAACCTTAGTAGCAAGGCAGGATAACACACACCTTTCAACCTTATTACCTTAATTACATTGGTTTCCTGCATCCCGGCGGGATGCATCGCTCGGTAGAAATCTTACCCAAAACAAAGGTTACGTGCGGAACAGCGGCAGTTTTTCAAGTCATTTGCGGCAACCCGCACGTGCTGCACAAAGAGATGTCGTTTTTACCGATATTTTGTCCCTAACGGGACAGAATGTCAAAATCTGTTCGATTTACAAACAAGAAACAACAAAAAAGCGCTGCTTATTTTACAGAGTTTTTATCAATATTGACACAAAAACCTGCAATTCTATTCATCGTTTTTTACTTCTAATGTACAATTAACATGTAATTTAAATAGTTTTTAAGGAGCGACTACTTATACTTAATTTTTTCGTACCTGTATCTCTACTGTGAATAAAAAAACTATTTTTGTAATGTAGTAGATCCGAAAATAATTTAAATTTGTAAAAAATATGTATGCCGATGTAATTTTGCCGTTGTCATTGCCCGAAGCCCTCACTTATTCGGTTCCTGATGAACTGATTGATGATATTGGCATTGGATGCAGCGTTGTGGTTTATGTGCAAAACAAAATGTATTCGGCTATCGTTCAAAGAATTTACGACGATCAGCCAAAACTTTTTACCGTAAAATCTATAGTTTCATTAACAGATAAAAATCCGACCGTAAACAAACGGCAACTTGATTTTTGGAACTGGATTGCCGAATATTACATGTGCAATGTCGGCGAAGTTATGAACGCAGCATTGCCCGGCGGTTTGAAATTGCAGAGCAACACGCATTTTTTTATTTCAGACTGCAACGCAGATGTAACCGAACGCGAAGCCGAATTATATTCCATAATTGAACAAAACAAAAAAATAACATTGCAGCAGTTAATAAAAAAATCAGGCAGAAAAACTGTAATTCCTGCTTTGAAAACCATGCTTGCAAAAAAAATAATTCATGTTGAAGAAGATATAAAATTCAAATATAAACCTAAATTTCAAACCTTTATAAAACTCAGCCAAACAATAAAAAATGAAGACGAACTTAATACAAAATTAAATTCTCTGAAAAAAGCCAAAGCACAGGAAAAACTGTTGTTTTATTATCTTTCGCTGTCGGAAAATATTGACTTTGCAAATCCTTTGAAAATACCAAAAACATTATTGCTGTCGGAATCAAAAACAAATTCGCAGGTTTTGAATGTATGTGTAAAAAAACAAATTTTCGAAACTGAAAACATCGAAACAAGCCGTATCGAAACGGAAAATGCGGAAACACACGCCTTGCATGAACTGACAGACGCTCAACAGAATGCCTTTAACGAAATCAATAAAAATTTTGAAACAAAAAATACTGTTTTGCTGCACGGCGTAACATCATCGGGGAAAACGGAAATATATATTAAATTGATTGACATTCAATTGCAGCAGGGCAAACAGATTCTGTTTTTATTGCCCGAAATAGCCATCACGCAGCAACTGCTCACGCGGCTGAAAAAAGTTTTTGGAAACAAAGTTGGCATTTATCATTCAAAATACGGCGAAAACGAACGCGTGGAAGTTTATAATAATGTTCTGGGTATCAAAACATATCAGCATGAATATTCTGTCATAACAGGAGTTCGTTCGTCCTTGTTTTTGCCGTTTTCAAATTTAGGCTTGATAATTGTTGACGAAGAACACGACACATCGTATAAGCAGCGCGATGTTTCTCCGCTTTATAATGCTCGCGATGCGGCAATTATGCTTGCGCAAATTCACGGAGCAAAAACTTTACTTGGAAGCGCAACTCCATCCATAGAAAGTTTTTATAATGCAAAATGCGGCAAATATGGTTTGGTGAAACTAAACGAACGTTTCGGAAAAGTACAGTTACCCAAAGCCGAAACGGTAAATATTTTACATGCTTATGCAAAAAATCGAATGAACGGGCATTTCACAAAACAACTTCTTGATGTGATGTTTACCGCATTACAAAACAAAGAACAGATTATCCTGTTTCAAAATCGGCGCGGCTTTGCTCCTTATCTGCAATGCGAAAATTGCGGCGAAATTCCTTATTGCCGAACTTGTAATGTAAGCCTTACATATCATAAAAACACAAATGAATTACGCTGTCATTACTGCGGATATTCCATAAATTTATATCAAACGTGTAAAAATTGCGGCAGTGAAAAATTAAATAAAAAAGGATTTGGAACGGAAAAAATCGAAGACGAAATAAAAATAATTTTTCCGAAAATACGTGTTGCAATATTCGATGCAGACTCGATGCGAACTCGCAATGCCTATATCAAAACTATAAAGGCTTTCGAAAATCACGAGATAGA
>JAIRKV010000139.1 GCA_031259935.1 Prevotellaceae bacterium
ACGCTTTACCATTTTTGCATATTGTCTTAATTTTTCATATCTTTGCACCCCTGAAAAAGATACATGCGGGCATGGCGTAATTGGTAGCCGCGCCAGACTTAGGATCTGGTGCCGTAAGGTGTGGGGGTTCGAGTCCCTTTGCCCGCACAAAAATGAAAGCAGAAAATATAAAATTTATCTTTTGTTTCCCATAAAAAATCAGTAATAAATAAATAAATATGAATATCATAAAACAGGATATTGATGAAACCTGCGCCCTGCTTAAAGTGCAAATAGTAAAAACCGACTACGAAGAAGCCGCTAAAAAATCATTAAACGCTTATCGCCGTAAAGTCGAAATTAAAGGATTTCGTCAGGGAATGGCGCCATTGTCTTTGGTACAAAAAATTTACGGTCGTGCAATTTTGGCTGATGAAATAGAAAAATTAATTATCAAATCGCTTGAGAACTACCTTGAAGATGAAAATCTGCAAATCATGGGAGAACCCATACCTTGCGAGGCTGAACAAAAACCCTTGGACCTGGACAGTCAAAGCGATTTTGAATTTGTTTATGAAATAGGTTACACTCCAAAATATGAACTGAAAATAGACAAAACCATAAAAGTTCCTTTTTACAATATCAGAGTAAATGATTCCGACATAAGAGAACAAATGGACATCATGCGTCAAAACTACTCAACACTGGAAGAGGCAGAAATAATAGACGAAAACAGTTTAATGACTATTGATATTAATCAGGATTGTGAAAATGCCATAAAAGCAGAAGACATATTATTTTCGCTGCGCTGGCTTAAAACACAGGAACAAAAAAAGCCTTTTTCAGGTTTGAAAGT
This sequence comes from Prevotellaceae bacterium, assembly GCA_031259935.1. Lineage (GTDB taxonomy): Bacteria > Bacteroidota > Bacteroidia > Bacteroidales > UBA932 > JAIRKV01. The sequence continues at coordinate 836 of JAIRKV010000139.1, forward strand.
CGGCGACACAATTGCGATTAACATAAATGAACTGTACTCAAAAGATGAAGATAAAGCCGAATTTCTGGGAATTAAAAAAGAAAAATTGAACACAGTAAATCCTGAATTTAATTTTACTGTAAAAACTATAAGAAATTATAAAAAAGCAGATGTAAATCAGGAATTTTTTGATGCAGTTTACGGTCAGGATACTGTAAAAAACGAAGAAGAATTTTTACAGAAACTAGCCGATGACCTTAAAAAAACTTATGAAGAAGAAAGCAATTATAAATTTACGGTAGATTTGCGTAAAGAACTTATAGAAAAAGCCGGCATAAAATTTCCCGAATCATTTTTGAAAAAATGGCTGTTGCTTCTCAACGACGACAAAAAAATTACAGCCGAAGATATAGATAAAGAATTTGATATTTTTATGGCAGATTTAAACTGGCAAACCATTCGAGATAACATCGCAAAAGAAAACGATATAAAAGTTGAAGATGCTGATATTAAAAATATTGCGATGGCAAAAGCTCGCCTCAGATTGATAAAATACGGATTTAATCACTTGCCCGAAAATCAAATAGAAGGATTGGCACAAAGACTTATGAACAACAAAGAGCAACATAACGATATTGTCGAAAAAGCTTTGGATAATAAAGTTTTTGAATATTTAAAAACAGCAGTGCAACTCGACGAAAAAACCATAAATATTGAAGACTTCGATAAACTGCTGGAACTGTAATTGTTGCAGTCGGTTATGAAGGAAGGGAGAACCGTCGATTATTTCAAAAACATGAAAAAACCAAAAAAAGATTATGTTTTTTATGAATATATGTAAAAAAAGTATACCTTTGCTGCCCGAAATAAAAAGGAGGTGTGTTGTGCAATGATAATAATTCCAATCAAGGAAGGAGAAAATATCGAAAGAGCATTGAAAAAGTTCAAGCGCAAATTCGATAAGACAGGCGTAGTTAGAGAACTGCGTTCGCGTCAAACTTTTGTCAAAAAATCTGTACGCCGTAGAGATGAAATTAAACATGCCGTATATGTGCAACAGTTGCAACAGGCAGAAAATTAAGCATATAAAAATATTTAACAAATAAAAGAGTGAGTTTTTTTGCAAATTCACTCTTTTGTTGTAAATTTGGGCGATGTTAGATATGTATTTGAAATATTTAGAATCGGAAAAGCGCTGTTCGCCCAACACAGTGGACGCATACAAGTCTGACCTGTGCACTTTTTTTGATAACCTGGATTTTGAAACATCCATAGAAAATATCAATGAAATTAAACAGTCCGAAATTCGCAACTGGGTGCTTGAATTAATGGCGAAAAATCACAGTCCGCGAACGATAAACCGTAAACTGTCGGCATTAAACGGATTTTTTAAATATATGATGCGTGAAAAAATAATTGATTCAAATCCGATAAATAAAATAAAATCTCCCAAAGAAAAAAAGCGGCTTCCGGTGTTTTTGGAAGAAAAACGGTTGAATAATTATCTCGATATTACCGATGATATTGAAAACAATTACTTCGCAATCCGCAATCAAACAATAATTGAATTACTGTATGCAACAGGCATGAGACGCGAAGAACTTATAAATATTAAACTCGGCGATATCTCAGATAATTACATAAAAGTAACGGGAAAAGGAAGAAAAGAACGCCTGATTCCACTGACCGACAATCTCAAAATATGGCTACAACGATTGATAATCAAACGTAACGAACTGATTGCCAAAGATAATAACGAATATCTGTTTTTGACTGACAAAGGTAAAAAAACATATCCAAATTTTGTTTACAGAATTATTAAGAACAAACTTACAACAGCAGGATTTACAGGAAAAAAAAGTCCGCACGTGCTGCGGCATACCTTTGCTACTCACATGCTGAACAACGGAGCAGATTTAAATTCGATAAAAACAGTATTGGGACATTCAAGTCTTGCCGCCACGCAAATTTATACGCATACAACTTTCGAAGATTTGAAACGAATACATAATACAACGCATCCGCGAAAATGAATTATAATATAAATAAAAAACGATAATTAACAGTGAATAAGTAAAATATAATAAAAATATTTATAAAAAAGATGTAAAAATCTGATAACAAAAAATGTTTAACATTATAAAATGGTAAAGACATGAAAGTATTAATTCAATCAATTAAATTCGATGCAGACAAGAAACTGCTGGATTTTGTAACAAAAAAAGTAGAAAAATTAGACAAGTTTTTCGATGGAATTGTAAAATACAACGTTATGTTGAAATTGGGAAATTCCACAGAACCCGAAAACAAAAGAGTTGAAATCAGAGTAGCAATACCCGGCAACGATTTGTTTGCCGAACGAAAATGCAAAACATTTGAAGAGGCTACCCGTCAATGCGTGGAAGCATTGACGCAGCAAGTGAAAAAAGCAAAAGAAAAAATGCGAAACTAATAAGGAACGGACAGTTAAAAAACTGACGAAATGTTCGCGGGATGGATTAAATTCATTCCGCGATTTTTTCAGTTAATATTCAGTCACTCCTTACGGATAAAAAAAA
>JAIRKV010000147.1 GCA_031259935.1 Prevotellaceae bacterium
TTACGAACCATTCAAATACAGATTGCATAATTGAGATTATTTCCAGCATCTCACAATGATACCTCCACATTTTGCGAGGAGAGCAGCGACGAAACCCGCAGGTTTCGGCTTAGCCAACCAAACCCAATATTTAAAGATTTAAATATTTAAAAAATTAAAGAATAATATGGAGGTAAAACTGAGAAATAAATCGTCATTGCGAGGGCGTTAGCCCGAAGCAACCGAAGCGCAGCGGAGTTAATCCAGAATTTAAGGATTTAAAAAATGAAAATGAAAATAAGCACGTCATTACGAACTGCGCAAAGCAATCTAGTATTTAAAATTTAATGATTTAAGATTATAGACACAGGCAAAACAATAAACCAGCACGTCATTGCGAGGGCGTTAGCCCGAAGCAATCCAGATTTATATCCTGTATCCTTTCTGGATTGCTTCACTGCTTTGCGAGGAGCGCAGTGACGTGTTGCTTCTTTAAATCTTTAAATTTTAAATATTTAAATTAAAAACCATCAGGTTGTAAAAATTACAACTTTTATGTGGTTTTTTATTTTATACTTTTATACTATCTTTGTATCAATTTTTAATTAATAACAATAACAGTAATGAAAAAGTTAATTTTAACAGTTATTTTTGTAAATCTGATGCTGTCAAGTCATGCGCAAACTTTTCAAATATCAGGTAAGGTAGTCGATGATAAAAACAGTCCTGTTGAATTTGCAGACGTGTTATTATTACAAAACAGTTCGGCGCTTCAATATCAGTTGACCGATGAAACCGGTAAATTTGTATTCAATACAACTCGTGGAAAATATAATCTCTTAATAAGACAGATGGGTGACACGCTTTACAATCAAATTATTGATATTACACAAAACACTGATTTGGGTATTATCAAAGTGCAGCAAAAACCCGATGTATTGCAGGCGGCTGTTGTAACGGCAGAGAAAAAAATCTTTGAGCGGCGAATTGACCGAACGGTATTCAATGTTGTTGACATGCCGGGCGCAGAAGGCGGAGATGTAATGGATGTTTTGAAAATAACGCCCGGATTAATGGTTAGTAACAGCAGCATTGAAATTATTGGAAAAAGCAGCATAGATGTAATGATTAACGGCAGACCACTGCAACTTTCGGGCGAAGATCTGCTTAATTTTCTGAAAGGACTGCGCGCAAGCGACATACAGAGCATTGAAGTGATAACCACGCCGCCTGCCAAATACGAAGCCGAAGGTAACAGCGGACTTGTAAACATTATACTCAAAAAAGGTGAAAACAACACATGGAGCGCTTCTGTTTACAGCAATTACTATCAGGCAAAATATGTCGAAAACCAGACAGGCGGCAGTTTTAATTACCGCAAAAAAAACCTTTCGTTTTATCTGAATTCTTCATATTATTTCGGAAAAGATTTTAGTGACTCTGAAAGCACTGTTTTTTATCCGGCATTGAGATGGGAAAGTAAAAAAAACGGTACGTCTAATCCAAAAAAAATCAACGCTCAGGCAGGCTTGGATGTGGAAATTACAGACAAATGGACTGTCGGCGCTCAATATATGGGCAGCATTAGCCGCCCCAAACCAGCAATAAGTGATGACAGAACAAATTTATTTGACATTGCAAATAATGATGAGGCAGGATCAATCATAACAAAATCAAACAGCAAAGCAAAATCCGATATACATTCGGGCAATTTTCATTCCATTATAAAACTGGATACTTTGGGTAGAAAAATAAATTTCGACTTCGATATTTTAACTTATAAAACCAACAACAATTCAACTTATGCAGCAAATACAAGCGGTTCGACCGACTCCCAAATTCCCAACGGACAGCAAAGTGAAAACAGCATTTTAGACCGAAAACTAAATAATTATACCACGCAGATAGATGTGGAACATCCGTTAAAAAAATTCAGTCTGAACTATGGCATGAAACTTTCGTTTTCGCGAACCGACAATGATATTCACGTGTTTGACCTTGCTTCGGGCATTCCTGTGAACGACCCAAACCAGACAAATCAGTTTCTTTACAAAGAAAACATACAGGCGCTTTATATTTCGGGAAGCGCAACACTGGGCAAATGGAAAATGCAACTGGGACTGCGAGGCGAAAATACTCGATTTACAGGAAATTCGGTTACAACGGATACCGTTTTCAAAAAATCGTATTTCGAACTTTTTCCCACTGCCTATATTACTTATAACCAGAACGATAAAAACATTTTTTATGCCGAATACGGCAGACGAATTTCGCGTCCAAACTTTGATCATTTGAATCCTTTCCGCAGCTATTCAAGCCTTTATTATTCTTCTGAGGGAAATCCTGAATTGAACCCCTTTTTTATAACAAATGCAGAATTGGGCTATGTTTACAACAACATGTTTCAAGCCGTACTGTTTTATTCCGGTTATAAAGACAATTCGGGCGGAGGAATAGTATTGCTTGACAATGACGGATATACACAGAGAGGCATGCGTATTAATTATTTTGACGGCTACGAAACAGGAATAAGAATTACTTATGTCTTCAGAAAACTGAAATGGTTGACAAGCAGTATTTTTGCCGGCGGGTATTATGAACATACCGATTCAAAAATATATCCGCTCACGCCCAAAACCGCTAATGGTTACCGGGCTGTGATTCAATCATCCAATACTTTTTATTTCGATAAAGACCGCACTGTATCCGCAGGTTTTACTTTTTCTTATGTAGCGCCGGGAACATCGCTGGATTTGACTTATAGTTACCGCAGAACAAATCTGAGCGCTTTTGCAAGAATGCTGTTTTTCGACCGAACCCTGTCTGTTTCACTTAATGGAAACAATCTGCTTAACGAATATTCGTTTAACTGGCGCAGCGAGCGAAGCGGAATGTTAATATATTCGAGAGCGCACTATAATCCGAGGTATATAAGGCTGTCGGTTTCTTACAGTTTCGGCAGCAAAAA
>JAIRKV010000177.1 GCA_031259935.1 Prevotellaceae bacterium
GTAAACTTGAAATCTTTGGGATATTTGCCTTTCAAATCATCGCACATATCGGTAAAAGGCTTGCCGTTGAGCGTGTGATTGTTCGAAAGGTTTATTTCAATGCCTACAACGAAATCAAAATCCTGCATGCGCTCGTAATCAGCCGCACGGTAAGCAATATTTGTTTCGGTTGCAGTCAGTCGCCGTGCATTTTTAAAACTCGAACGGTAGACGATTATCAACATTTTTAAACATATAACATTATGTTATCAGTTTTCCAATTGTAAATTTATTAATTGACAGCGTTATTTTTTTTATTATCTTTGTCGCTTAATTTTTGATTTTTTATAAAAACAACTTACAAAATGAAAGGTAAAAAAGAGCAGAAAACAGATTATTTATTTGAAATCAGCTGGGAAGTTTGCAATAAAATAGGTGGAATCTATACGGCAATATCGACGAAAGTATTACAACTCGAAAAAGAAGTAAAAGGTCATATAACGATTGGTCCGGATATTATTCGAGAAGATGACAGCATGTCGTTTATCGAAGATCCTCAATTGCTGAAAGTATGGAAAATGAAAGCAATTCAAGATGGTTTGCGCGTACGGACAGGTCGCTGGAACATAGAAGGCAAACCGATTGCCATTTTAATTGATTTCACTAATTTGTTTGAACATAAAAATCAAATTTTTAAAGAACTTTGGGAACAGTATAAACTTGATTCCATAAGCGGACAGTGGGATTATATCGAACCGGCGCTGTTCGGTTATGCGGCAGGAAAGGTTGTCGAGCATTATTCAAAATTCTATCTTTCGCCGCGAAACAAAGTTATTGCTCATTTTCACGAATGGATGACAGGCGCCGGACTGTTGTATCTCAAACAAAAAACGCCTCAAATAGCCTGCATATTCACAAGCCATGCAACAGTTCTGGGACGTTCCATAGCTTTTCACGGACTTCCGCTGTACAGCAACACAGGCAAATATAACGCAGAGTTAAAAGCAATAGAACTTGACGTTGTTGCAAAACATTCGCTCGAAAAAAATGCGGCGCTTCAAGCCGACTGCTTTACAACCATAAGCAATATCATAGCAAACGAAAGCAAATATTTCCTCGGCAAAGAGGCAGATGTTATAACTCCAAACGGATTTGAAAAAACATTTGTGCCGACAGGCAAGGAATTTGAAAAAAAATATGAAACGGGAAGAAAAAAACTTCGTCAGATTGCCGAAATAATAATAAATGATAAAATCTCGGATAATGCAATCTTTACAGGATTAAGCGGACGATACGAATTTAGAAACAAGGGAATAGACGTTTTTATCGAAGCGCTGGGCAAACTTAATAAAAACAAAAATCTGGAAAAACAAATAATTGCTTTCCTTTTTGTGCCATCTGCACATCACGGACAGAGTAAAGAATTGATGCAAAATATTGCCGGCAACAACAGCAATATCCAACTTACAAACAAATATACAACACATTATTTGATAGAACCTGAATATGATGCCATATTACAGGCAATAAAAACCGCCGAACTTGATAATGAAAAAGACGACAAGGTTAAAATAATATTTGTGCCATCGTATCTCAATGGAAATGACGGAATTTTCAATCTGCCGTATTACAATTTGCTGATGGCGCTCGATTTAACAGTATTTCCATCGTATTATCAGCCATGGGGATATAATGTACTCGAAAGTCTGGCATTCAAAGTTCCTACAATAACAACATCCATCACAGGCATAGGAAACAGAATAATAACAGAACATCAGAAAGATCATTACGCCATAGAAATTGTTGAACGCAACGACAGAAATAATAATGAAGTAGTCGATTTTATAGAAAAGAAAATAATATCATTTTCAAAACTGAATAAAAAAGACACGGAAAAACTTAAACAAAATGCTGATGAACTGTCATCGATTGCTCTTTGGGATAATTTTATAACATATTACTTGCAGGCATACCGAATTGCACTTGAAAAAGCAACGCTGCGCAAAGAAAATCTTATCGTATCGCCATACGAAGAAGACATATCATCGTACGTGCAGCATACTATTGTTGAGCAACCGATATGGACAGATGTAATTGTTCAGTCAAAAATTCCAAATACGCTCGCTGCCCTGTCCGAAATTTCAAAAAACCTGTGGTGGTGCTGGGATCAGGAATCTATCGAACTGTTTAAATATATAGATAAGGAAACTTTTACAAAAACCAACAGAAATCCTATTGCTCTGATTGACACAATATCATCAAAACGCTATCAGGAACTGGAAAACGACGAAGAATTTGTAAAAAAACTTAACGCCACATACAAACGCTTCAAAGAATATATGTCGGAAAAAAAGTTGATGAAAAAACCGCAAATAGCATATTTTTGTATGGAATACGGCTTGCAGGCATCATTAAAAATTTATTCGGGCGGACTTGGAATACTTGCAGGCGACTACCTGAAAGAAGCCAGCGACAAAGGCGTTTCAATTACGGCGGTAGGTTTTTTGTATCGTTACGGATACTTCACGCAAAAAATTTCGGCATCAGGCGATCAGGTCGCCGAATACGAAGCTCAGGATTTTACCAAAATTCCTGTTACTCCGGTACGCGATAATGCAGGACATTGGCTTACTGTAAGCGTAGCATTTCCCGGACGAACAGTTTATGCACGCACATGGAAAGTAGAAGTTGGTCGTACAGATTTATATTTGCTCGACACCGATTTTGACGATAATCTTCCCGAAGACCGCGCCATAACTCATCAATTATACGGAGGAGACTGGGAAAACCGATTAAAACAGGAGCTGATTCTCGGCACGGGAGGCATAAGACTGTTGAACAAACTCGATATTCGCGCCGATGTTTATCATTGCAACGAAGGACACGCTGCGTTTACAGGTTTGGAACGTATTCGTCAGTTTATCGAAGTCGAAAAACTGACTTTCGACGAAGCGCTGGAAATCATACGCTCATCATCTCTGTTCACAACGCATACACCTGTTCCTGCCGGACACGATGCTTTTGAAGAAAATTTGCTGAGAAAATACATTTCACATTATCCCGAACGATTAAAAATTTCATGGAAATATCTAACGGGACTCGGCAGAAATAATCCTGAAAACCAGAACGAAAAATTTTCGATGAGCGTACTCGCCGCCAATCTTTCACAGGAAATAAACGGAGTAAGCCGGTTGCATGGTAAAGTAAGTCGCAAAATCATGCAAAATATATGGACAGGCTACATGCCCGAAGAATTACACATAAGTTCGGTAACAAACGGCGTTCATTTGCCAACATGGGCAGCGCCTCAATGGAAAGAAGTATTTGACAGAGAATTTGGCGAAGATTTCCGTTCACATAAATACGATAAAAAATGTTTTGAAAAAATATACAACGTCGATGACGAAACAATATGGAAAATACGAAAAGCGCTAAAAATCAATCTTATCGACCATATTCGCATGAAAGTGTCGAGCGAAGAAAATATTGTGCATTTTACACCTCAACAAGTAATAAAAATATCGCAAACATTAGATTCAAACAAGCTTACAATAGGTTTTGCAAGGCGTTTTGCGACTTATAAACGGGCGCATTTGCTGTTTAAAAACATCGACCGGTTGAATCAAATTGTAAATAACAGCGAACATCCCGTTCAATTCCTGTTTGCAGGCAAAGCGCATCCGGCTGACAAAGCAGGACAGGATTTGATACGCATGATTGTTGAATATTCGAAACTTCCGGAATTTATGGGAAAAATAATTTTTCTCGACAATTACGATATGGAACTTGCACGACGCATGGTGCAAGGCGTAGATATATGGCTGAATACTCCTACACGACCGCTGGAAGCTTCGGGAACAAGCGGCGAAAAAGCCGTCCTCAACGGAGTAATGCATTTTAGCGTACTCGATGGCTGGTGGGTAGAAGGATACAGAAATGATGCAGGCTGGTGTTTGCCAATGCAACGAACATACGAAAATCAAGATTTTCAAGACCAGCTGGATTCGGAAATTATTTATAATACCATCGAAAACGAAATTGCTCCTCTGTATTATAAACGCAACAAAAAAAACATACCTGCCGAATGGATAAAATATATCAAAAATTCTATAGCGCACGTTGCATCAAATTTCACAACAAACAGAATGCTTATCGATTACGAAGAATGTTTCTATAATAAACTGGCTAAACGTCATGCCGCACTTATAAAAAACGATTACGAAAAAGCCAAACACATCGCAGAATGGAAAAGAAGCGTAAGCCGCGAATGGGATAATATTAAAGTAATATCGGCTGACAGACTTGATACTGCAAAAGAAACTATAGTGCTCGGCAAAAAATATGATTTGGAAATAATACTTAATGTGGGTTTATTAAAGCCTGAAGATATTGGTATTGAAATAGTTTTTGCCGAAAATAAAAATAATAAAATTACTGTTTGCAGGACGCAAGAATTTAAAATCACAAATTCGGAAGGCAATGTAGTAACATATAAAACAAAAATAGAAATGGATATGCCCGGAATTTACATGTCGGGATACAGAGTATTTCCTAAAAATCTGTTATTGCCGCACCGACAGGATTTCAATTTGATAAAATGGATTTAAAAATCGTTTTTCAAAAAACATTCAAACTGAAAGATTGGCAAATTGCGACAAATATGAAAATAAAAAAATCGAATAAATAATATATTTTCAGGCTAATTGCTTTTATTTCATTTTTTTTAGTATTTTTGCAAAAAAATAAATATCAAAAATATTGTTTTATTTTTAAAATAATAATTATGAAACAAATTATATTACTAACGTTAATGGCTGTTTCGACAATGGTTTTTGCGCAGGAAAAAAAATATAAAATAACAAAAATTCCTACGCAAAACAGCAGCGTTTGGGGCGCAATTCCTACCGTAAAAGGCGAAATTATTTTTGTTGAAAACATAAACAATGCCACAAATAAAGCGTACACTTCCCGCTTAATTTTAATGGACAGAAACAATAAAGAAACAATATTGCCCTCTTTTGAAAAATATCAAAGAATTGGTTCTCCGTATATTAGCGATGATGGCAAAGAATTTTATTTTGTAACTTCGGGAACCGCACATTCATCTACTGTTAAAAACATATTAAAATCAGGAACAACTTATTATCCTTTACAGTTAATGATACTGACAAATACAGGCAATGAATGGTCGCAACCTGTGGAATTTAAATACAACAGCGATAAACATTCAATTGCCGACCCATGTCTTTCATCAGATGGAAAATACTTATATTTTGCATCCGATAAAAAAGGCGGATACGGCGGCGCTGATATTTATCGCTGCAAACGCAATACTGACGGCAGTTGGAACGAACCCGAAAATTTAGGCGCTAATATCAATACAAAAGAAAATGAACGTTTTCCTCGATTTGACGCCAAAGGAAATTTATATTTTTCGTCAACGGCAAATACTAACGGCGATATGGATTTGTTTGTTTGCTCGCCCGAAGGAAACAGTTTTAAAACGCCTGTAAAAATGGATAATCCCTTCAACTCGGAAGGCGACGATTTTGCAATTTCGTTTATAGACGAAAATTCGGGTTACATATCATCAAATCGCGATGGAGGCGCAGATCATATTTATCTCTTTGAATCTGAAATAATAAAGAAACCTGAATCCGTTAAAACTGATACGATTAAGAAAACAGTTAATATTGAACCAGATAAGATTAAGACGATAGATACGGTAAAAAAACTTGAAACAGTAACGCCTGACATAATTCTGTCGGATTTATTGCAAAAAGAAAAATTACAATATATTAATTTTGAATTTGACAAATGGAGAATCACGGATAAACATATACCGGCGCTTAAAGATTTAGTTAATTTCATGAAACAGTATCCTTCTGTAATAATGGAAGTTGCAGGACATACGGACTGTATAGGGAAAAATGATTATAACATGAAATTATCTCACAAACGCGCTACATCCGTAAAAGATTATCTGGTTAATAACGGTATTGATTCAAATAGAATAGTTGTAAAAGAATTTGGCTCGGCAAATCCTTTAACCGATTGTGTAAAATCCACAATCGAAAGTGCAAATAAAACTAATCGCCGCGTTGAATACAAAGTTATAAAATACTGACAACTAAAAATATACAGCAATATAAAAAGCGAATAATTTGTGTTTTACTAAATTTTCCGCTTTTCTTATCTTAGCATAACAAACCAAATCCTATTCATAAATTAAGGGCTTTAATTCGCCGTTCAGAATCATTAGTCCGTTTACTGCTAATGCCTCCATTTCACCTTCGCCCGGATAAATTTTAACAGGTGCAATGAATTCAACCATTTCACTTACATAATTACAAAGGTATTTATTATGTGCAATTCCTCCGGTAAGAATAATTCCATCAACTTTACCTTTAAGCACGGTTGCCATTGAACCTATCCATTTACCTGTTTGATAACACATTGCATCCTGCACAAGTTTTGCTCGCTCATCGCCTTTTTCTGCCATTATTTCTACGTCTCTGGCTTCGTTTGTTCCCATAAGAGCAACCAATCCGCCATTTCCTACGAGCATTTTTTTCACTTCTTCATAATTATATTTGTTACTGAAACATAATCTTGCCAGTCCGCCCGATGGTAACGAACCTGCACGTTCCGGCGAAAATGGTCCATCGCCATCCAAACCGTTATTCACATCGATAACTTTGCCTTTCCGATGCGCTCCTATCGAAATTCCGCCACCTAAATGTGCAACTATTAAATTTAAATTTTCATATTTTGTGTTTAACGATTTTGCAAATCTCCGCGCAACCGATTTCTGATTCAGTGCATGAAAAATAGAAATTCTGAATATTTCAGGACGTCCTGTTATGCGGGCTACATCCTGCAATTCGTCAACTACAACAGGGTCAGCTATGTATGCTTTGGCATTCAGCGTTAATTTGGCAATATCATCGGCAATAAGACCTCCGAGATTGCTTGCATGTTCGCCCTGAATGCATTTGAGCAAATCTTCCTTTAATCTGTCGTTTACTTCATAAGCGCCTGATAATATAGGCTTTACCAAACCTCCGCGAGCAACTATCATATCAATTTGCGAAATATCTATCTTTGCTTTTTTGAGTTTGTTCAGAATCAAATCTTTTCTGAATTTGTGCTGGTAAATAATGTATCCGAATCTGGATAATTCGTCTGCCGAATGTTTTATATTTTCGGCAAATACGATTTTTTCATCTTCAAAAACAGCGATTTTTGTAGATGTTGAGCCTGGATTAATTACTAATATTTTATGCGGTTTCACTTGAAAATATCAATTTTAACATTTGTATTAAAAAATCACATTATCATCATTAATGTTCTGCAAAATTACAAAAATATTTTAATTCAGAACAAATAAAATTAAATTTATTCG
>JAIRKV010000245.1 GCA_031259935.1 Prevotellaceae bacterium
AGTGTTTACAAGCATTGCCAACGCAATGACAAATACTGTTTTAAGTAAATTTTTCATACTGTAATCTATTTTTAATTTTTTATTTGAAAACACAAAAGTAATAATTTTTATTGTTTATATCCTAATTTTTCAAGAATTTTATCGCTGACGTCATAACGCGAGTTTACATAAATCATTGCTGCGTTATTTGCCAGGTCGAAAATTGTGGCATATCCGCCATCGTCGGCAAAGTTTTTTATTGCATTAAAAATCCGTTCCTGAATTGGTTTCATCAGTTCTTCACGTTTTTTCGCAAGGTCGCCCTCGGGAGCAAAATATTTCTGCTGCAAGGCTTTCACTGCTTTTTCCTTTGCAATGATTTCGTCTTCGCGTTTTTTCTTCATTGCATCCGTAAGCAATGCTTTTTCGGCTTGATACGATTTATACATTTCATCTACGTTTCTGTAGCCGTCTTCAACTTCTTTTTGATATTGAGCCGAAACTTTTTCGATTTGCTCCTGTGCCGATTTGTAATTCGGCACTTTTTCCAAAATATATTCCGTATCCACACATGCATATTTTTGAGCAAATGCCAGTGATGATAGCATCATCAATCCTGCTGATATTAAAATAATTTTTTTCATAATCTGTATATTTTTTATTATTATATATTTGTATTTGTAATTATTAATCAATTATCGTGCCAATCGAGAAATGGAATTTTCCGCCGCCTGCGCCATCGTAGTCCTTTACCTTGTCCAATCCGTAGCCCCAGTCTATGCCGAGAATACCTACAATAGGCAAATACAATCGCAAGCCAATGCCGACAGAACGTTTAAGCGAGAACGGATTGAAATCGCGAATTTCATACCACGAATTTCCTGCTTCAAAAAATGCGAGAGCATAAATACTCGAACTTGGTTCAAGTATTATGGGATAACGCAGTTCAACGGTAAATTTGGAATAAATATTTGCAGTATTTACGCCGTTTTTATATGGTGAAAGTGAATTGTTTTCGTATCCGCGCAAGCCTACAACTTCCTGTCCGTAACGCGTGTATCCGCTCATGCCGTCGCCGCCGAGAATATAGCCTTCAAATGGAGAATATCCCCATTCTTTGTTGTAATATCCTAAAACGCCGAATTTTGTTTTTGTATGCAAAACTAATTTTTTTGATGATGACAGCGATGTATATGTTGCAAATCTGAACGTCCATTTATGATATTCTATCCATTTGTAACGTTCTGCATCCGATATTGTTGAATAGTCCTTATTGCTGCCGAGCAGCGAATAAGGCGGCGTGAGCTGCAATCCTATCGAAAATTCCGAACCTTGACGCGGATAAAATTGCTGGTCGATTGATATGCGCGACAGTGTTAATCCGAAACTTAAATTGTTTGAGCTGCCGTCTGAAAATGTAAAATAGCTCGACCAGTCGTGCAAAGTATATCGCTGATACGACAAATCGCCGCGCAGCATAAAATTGTTATCAGGCCATTTCAGCCGTTTTCCCAAGCCTACGGATATGCCGAGAACGCTCATCCACTGGTCGGAATCGCCAAGCCAGTACGAAGCGTTTGATTCGTGGGCGAAATATGCCGAAAATGAAAATGTATTCGGTTTCTTTTTGCCGAACCACGGATCCATAAAACTCAGACTGAATGTATTGTAATACGTTCCGTTCGACTGTCCTCGAAGCGAAAGCGTTTGTCCTTCGCCCGATGGCACGGGTCGCCATGCGCCTTTTTTGAATATGCGCGAAAGTGCAAAGTTGTTGAAAGTTACGCCGATAGAGCCTACAAACATTCCGCTTCCCCAGCCTCCCGAAAGTTCGAGCTGGTCGTTGGAAACTTCTTCGAGATTGTAAGCAATATCAACTGTTGAGTTTGCTCTGTCGGGAATAACGCTTATGCCTTCGGGTTTGTTGAATGCTTCGGGATTGAAATATCCTGATGTTCCCAAACGGCGTATGGATTCGACAATAGCCGTTTTACTGAAAAGTTCTCCGGGTTTTGTATAAAGTTCGCGGCGTACAACTTCTTCATCTGTTTTGTTGTTTCCATTAATTGTTATTCTGTTGAAACGCGCCTGGTCGTATTCTATCATTCTCATTTCCAAATCTATCGAATCTCCTTCGATATTTGTTTCCACAGGGTCGAGATAAAAAAACATATAACCCATGTCATTGTATTGAGTTGATACCGAAAGATCATCTTCAAACAGCATTTTATTCAGCGTTGATTTGTCGTATACATCTCCTTTTTTAAATCCGAGAGTTGCGTTCAGATGTTCTTCGGGCAATACGGAATTGCCTACCCAGGTTATATTACGTATAAAGTATTGTTTGCCTTCTTCGATGTTTATGTCTACGTTTATAAATTTATTGCCGAGAGCATATATTGTGTCGGAAACAATTTTTGCATCGCGATAACCTTTTTTATTGTAATATGTAATTATGTTATCCAAATCCTCATCATATTTTTCCTGTATGTATTTGCCTGATCGAAAAAGGCTTTTGCGTTTGGTTTTTTTCATTGCCTTGCGCAGTTTTCTGTCGGAGATGTCGGAATTTCCGTTAAAATTCAGGTTTTTTATTTTCACTTTGGGATTTTTGTTTATCACAAAAGTTATTGATGAGGCGTTTTTCAACGCCGTATCGGCGCGTTGTATTGCCGAAACTTCAACATTAAGAAATCCTTTATCTGCAAAGAACATTTTTATTAAGCGTTTTGAATTTTCAATCATAAATTCCGACACTTCCGAGCCTCTGCGAAGTTTAAGTTTTTCTGCAAGGTCGGTTTTATTGCTTTTGCTTATTTTTGTTCCCGCACTGCCAACAAATTCCCATTTAGCCAGTCGCGGATTTTCTTGAAGATTTATATCCAGCCAGATTTTATCGTCTTCTATTTTTGTGTATCGAAGTTCCACTTTGGAAAAATAGCGATTCAGCCACAATTTTTTCACCAAAAATGACAAATCTTCGCTTGGCACGGTAATTGTGTCGCCAACGGCAAATCCCGATATGGAAAGGATTTGACTTGGGTCGAGAAATTGTAAACCCGAAACTGTCAGTTCCTGTATGACGTATTGTTTGGGATTATTGTAACTTGCATCTATGGAATTTAGAGCATTTTGTCCAAGCAAAATATTGCCTGTAAAAAACATAATGGCGAGTAATTTGAGAGTTAACAGTTTTTTCATTTTATTAATAATATTTCTGTATTTTGTTTGTATTTTTTAATCTGTTCGCTTGTTTTACCGAATCTTCTTTCGCG
>JAIRKV010000267.1 GCA_031259935.1 Prevotellaceae bacterium
ACTCAGATTGAACTGCCTTTTAAAGGAAATGTAGATATACAAAAACTTGAAAAAGTGCTGATTGAGCATAACGATGCAATTCCGTTTATAATTGTAACCATTACCAATAACACCGCAGGCGGACAACCCGTATCAATGCAAAACCTTCGTGAGGTAAGCCGTCTCGCAAAAAAATTCAACAAACCCGTTTTGTTCGATTCTGCACGGTTTGCAGAAAATGCATATTTCATAAAAGTGCGCGAAAAAGGCTATGCCGACAAAACAATAAAGGAAATTTGTCGCGAAATGTTTACTTATGCCGACGGTATGACGATGAGTGCAAAAAAAGATGCAGTAGTGAATATGGGCGGATTTATTGCAACAAATATCGAAGAATGGTACGAACAGGCAAAAATAAAAGGAATTGTTTTTGAAGGATATATCACTTATGGCGGAATGAACGGACGCGACATGAATGCGCTTGCCGTAGGACTTGACGAAAATACCGAATTTGAAAACCTCGAAACGCGTATCAAACAAATCGAATATTTGGCTTCGCAGCTTGATGAATTTAAAATCCCGTATCAGCGTCCTGCCGGCGGACATGCAATTTTTATTGACGCTCCAAAAGTATTGACAAATGTTCCGAAAGAGGAATTTCCTGCTCAAACGCTTACTGTTGAACTTTATCTTGAAGCAGGAATACGCGGATGCGAAATTGGCTATATTCTTGCCGACCGCGACCCGATAACTCGCCAAAACAGATTTGATGGTAACGATTTTCTGCGACTTGCCATTCCTCGTCGAACATATACAAACAATCACATGGATGTAATTGCCGTTGCACTGAAAAATGTTTTCGACAGACGAAACACCGTAACACGCGGCATGGCAATAGAATGGGAAGCCGAACTAATGCGCCATTTTACGGTGAAACTGAAAAGACTGTAAAAAAGTTTATCATTTTCTTTTCAACGGCAGTATTTCAATCCAGTAACCGTCAGGGTCGGATATGAAATACAAGCCCATTTTTTCGTTTTCGTAGCAAACGCAACCCGATTCTTTATGAAATTTACGAACTTCATCATAATCGCCATCTACGCGAACACAAAGATGAAATTCGCAATCGCCCAAACTGTACGGTTCTTTGCGGTCGCGCAGCCATGTCAGTTCCAGCAAAAAATCGGAATTGTATCTGTCGCATAAAAACACAATGATAAAAGAATTATCATCGGCAATCTGGCGTTTATATTCGGTAAAACCAAGAGTTTTTTCGTAAAACGCCATGCTTCGTTCAAGGTTTGATACATTGAAATTGTAATGATCGAACTTTCCTTTTATTTCCATAATATAAAATTTAAAATATTATAATTTGATATGACAAAAATAAAAAATATTTTTTGTTTTGCATTATGTGAAAAAAAAGTATCTTTGTGAAAAATATCAATTTAATTAAATATTAAAAACATGAAAAAATTATTTTTATTGTGCAGCGTGCTGTTTTGCATGTCGTGCGCAAATCAGGAAAAGAAAAACGTAAAGGATATGAATTTTGAAGAATTATTTACCGGCATTTCTGCCGAAGAAGTCAGCGACAATGTATTCAAACTGGTAGGCAAAGACATTACCGTTATTACATCAGGAAAAGAATCTGCCTTTAATTCGATGGCTGCAAGTTGGGGCGGAGCAGGAATTTTATTTAACAAACCTGCAACGTGGTGCATGTTACGGGCAAATCGTTATACGCTCGAAATTATAAAAAATGAACACACTTATACCTTGTCGTATTTTCCGAATGAATACAAAGAACAGGTTTTGTTTTTCGGAAGTAAAAGCGGACGAAACACAAATAAAATGCACGAAACAACGCTTACACCCGTTCAAACTCCAAGCGGAAATATGACTTACAAAGAAGCGCGTCTGGTGTTTGAGTGTAAATTGACAGAGATTACAACTGTAAATCCCGACGACTTTATTAATCAGGAAGATAAGGATTTCATAATGGGAGGTTTTGAAGAAGCTAAAGAATATCACAAACTGGTTTTTGGCGAAATCACCAATATCTGGATAAAAAAATAATCAGACGGATTTCCAACAGACGCTTTTGATGCAATAAAATGAATAACTGACAGTTGTTCAAGTTTTGTGTTGTCGTAAAGTTAATGAAACGGTAAATTTCAGAAAATATTTAAAACCCGGCGACAATATCTGTTTCTTATTATATCCGGTATTAAAATATCAGTCGATTTGTATAATTTTAATTAACTTTGCAGCAATTTATAAATTTTGAATAATGATTGATGTCGTAAATATACGAAAAGATTTTCCTGTTTTGAACACAACGGTTTACGGAAATCCTTTGATTTATCTTGATAATGCCGCAACTGCGCAAAAACCCGAATCTGTAATTCAAACAATTGATGATCTGTATCGAACAGGCAATGCCAATATTCATCGCGGAGTTCATTTTTTGAGCGAGAAATGCACCGAAAAATACGAACAGGCACGCGAAAAAGTGCGACAATTCAT
>JAIRKV010000119.1 GCA_031259935.1 Prevotellaceae bacterium
GCAATGACGCCTGTCCCGTAAAGGGCATTTTTATTGTTTGTTGTTCATTTTCAGGTTCACATTTTTATACGGAACAAAATATGGGAATACGACAATCTATTTCGGCGCCATTTTATACAGCACGAAACCGACCATTGCAAAAAGAATATTGGGAATCCATACGGCAATGCCTGCCGATGTCAATCCGCCCTGCACAAACATTTTACAGAATTGCATGAACAGTATGTAAGTGAATCCCAAACCTATTCCCAGTCCTACATGCAAACCTGTTCCGCCGCGCACTTTTCGCGACGACAGCGATACGCCTATCAAAGTGAGAATAAATGTAGAAAACGGCATTGCTATTCGCTGATGCTGTTCGATTAAAATACTGTCGGTATTGCCTGCTCCACGCAAAACCTGCTGCCGGTAATAATCGCGCAATTCAAAAAAATCCATTGCTTCAACAACATTATCGCGCGAGGCAAGGTCGGCGTAGTTCAGATTTATTACAGTATCCAGGTCATATCCTTTTGAAATGGAATCCTGCCCCGCTGCATTAATCGTGCGGATAAAATATTCGTGAATATGCCACGAATTTTTCACCGTATCGTACTGTGCATAATCAGACATAAGCTTTGATTTCAATTCGCCGTTTTCGATTCTTTCCAGCGAAAATTTTTGTGCGATTCTTCCGAATGTATTGAAGGATGACATATATACATATTCATTTTTATTAAGTTGAAAATGTATATTGTTATCGTTGTTTACGTATGCTCTGCGAATATATGTATTTTCAAAATTCTGACGTATTTTTGTAGATGGCGGAATTATAAACAGATTCAACACAAGGCTGAATACTGCCAGTATAAAAGCCGATATAAAATAAGGATATAAAAGTCGCTTGAAACTCACGCCGCTCGAAAGTATGGCTACAATTTCCGTATTTGATGCCATTTTCGACGTAAAAAATATTACGGTAATGAATACGAACAGGGGCGAAAACAAACTTGCATAATACGGTATCAACCGTAAATAATAGTCAAAAATAATGGCAGACAAAGGAACATTGTTGATAAATTTTTCGATTTTTTCGCTCAAATCAAAAACAACAATAATACATATAATCAGCAGCAGCGCAAAAAAATACGTTCCAATGAATTTACGTATTATGTAACGGTCTAATATTTTGAGTTTAACGTTTGATTTCATAATTTCTGCCATGCAAAGATATGCTTTTCTTTCAAAAATCGAAAAACAGAATAAAAAATTTCATGCTTCTGCTGCAATTCAACAGATGTATCAACCATGTTCAACATGACGGCTTTTATCCGGATTAAATCGTTGATTTCTGCTACGTTTCGGTCTGCGTCTTAGATGCGCTCCTTGCAAAGACGCTCTGTTTTTTGTTTAACCCTGACAGGTTTCCGAAGCCTGAAAGGTTGAAACTGCCGTACTTTGACGTAGTACAGATGTACTTTTAAATTGTACGGATGTACTTTGACGTAGTACAGATGTACTTTGAAATTGTACGGATGTACTTTGAAAGAATAAAGCATTAAAATAGCATTTTTATATTGTATAATATTCAAATATTTTGTATCTTTCCCCCTGTAAATTTTGTTGAAATTTTTATCCGTTTGTGTGTAATTGAGGATTTTATGCTAACTTTGCTGCGGAATATTCCAAAAACTTAAAGTAATAAAATTATGGGAAGGAAAACACAATCTCAGGAAATTATTGATACCGGCGTAATGGTGAGCGGTATCAAGGCGCATCAGGACGTACTGGCTCTGCGCAAAATCGACAATGCTTTTGCCGACACACTGCAAACCAAAGTTGACACCTGCATCAAACTGAACGATGAACAGGAAACACTGAAAGCCAAACTCAAAGAAAAAACCGAAGAGTTGGATGCTGTGTTTGCCGACATGCTGAAACAGGCAGGCGAAGCTCGCAAAATTATCAAAATGGACATGCCGCAGTCGTCGTGGCGTGAATTTGGAATTGGCGACAAGCGGTAAAATGTTTCGGTATTGAAAAAAACGCCCCCGCATGTTGCTTGCGGGGGCGTTTTTTTGTTTGCTACGGTTGTTCGGTGCAGAAATTTAAGAGGGATTTATTTTCCAGTACAGCACTTGAAGCATGCGTCGAATAGGGATAATCTAATCACTTTGTTACTTTTTAGATGTAAAATATTGTTTTATTAACAAAAATAAAAACAAATAAGTTACGATTGAGCCAACAGCAAGAAATATATTGCCTATTGTCATTACTCGATTTAATTTGAAAAAAGAGCCGATTATTACCAATAAGCAAGACAAAATCAAACATAATATAACTTTATTTCTTTTCATAATTTTTATTTTTACAAAAATAAGTTTTTTTTCACAAGAAAGTGGTGTCGTAAATTGTATGACTGGGAGTATTACACCGATTATTATCAACCATGTATGAATTGCCTCCAAACAATTTGAGACACCACCGAAAATTTGGCGTAAAAAATTTTAAAAAATTACAGTCGCTGCGTGATTTTATTTATCATCATATTTTTCCACGAAAAAAAATCGCCTGCAATAATATGCTGTCGCGCTTCGTTTACGAGCCGCATGTAAAATGCAATATTGTGCATGCTTGCAATTTGTGCGCCAAGCATTTCGCCTGCTACGAACAGATGCCGCAAAAAGGCTTTGCTGTATGCAGTATCAACAAATGCAAATCCATTGGCATCTACCGGCGAAAAGTCATCGTTCCATTTTTGATTTTTTATGTTTATGATGCCTTCGCCTGTAAACAGCATTCCGTTACGTCCGTTGCGCGTAGGCATTACGCAGTCGAACATGTCAACGCCAAGCGCAATGTTTTCGAGAATGTTTGCAGGCGTTCCAACTCCCATAAGATAGCGGGGCTTATCGCGGGGAAGAATGTCGGAAACATAATCAACCATTTCGTACATTTGTTCAACAGGTTCGCCAACGGCAAGTCCTCCTATTGCATAACCTTCGAAATTTTGCGCTGCCGCATGTTCGGCAGAACGCAGGCGCAGGTCTTTGTACACGCAGCCTTGCACAACAGGAAACAATGCCTGACCGTAGCCGTATTTCGGCTGAGTATCGTTAAACCGTTTCAGGCAGCGTTCGAGCCATTTTTGCGTAAGTTTCAATGATTTTTCGGCATAATCGTACGATGCCGTACCCGGCGGGCATTCGTCAAATGCCATAATTATATCGGCTCCGATTATTCGCTGAATATCCATCACCGATTCGGGCGTAAAAAGATGTTTCGAACCATCGATATGCGAACGAAATTCACAACCCTGTTCGGTAAGTTTTCGATTTGCAGCCAGCGAAAAAACCTGAAATCCGCCGCTGTCGGTAAGTACAGGTCTGTTCCACGAAACAAATTTATGCAAACCGCCCGCTTTTTCAAGTATTGTTGTTGTTGGACGCAAATACAGATGATAGGTATTTCCGAGAATTATTTGAGCATGAACTTCGTTAACGAGGTCGCGATGAAACACGCCTTTTACGCTGCCTGCGGTTCCAACCGGCATAAATACGGGAGTTTCAATATCGCCGTGGTCGGTAGTAATTATACCTGTGCGCGCTTTTGTTTTATTGTCGGTATTCTGTAATTT
>JAIRKV010000039.1 GCA_031259935.1 Prevotellaceae bacterium
AGTGTTGGCGATCTTCGCGGCGAAATAGGTTTTGGCATGGCTTGGGACGTTTTTCGCGAACAGTATGCACATCGTTCGATTGCTTCCACAGGTTCGTCGCGCTGGGGCGGAATGTTCGGTACTGATTATATCATCGATCCTAAGGAAGAATTGATACTTTTGGTTTACGTAAATATAAATCCGAACTTTTCGGGCGTCGACCCGAAAACCTTATTGCATAATGTAACCTATCAGGCATTGAAATAAAATATTTCAATATGCCTGTGTTGTGAAAACTTTGCAGGTCATAAGGTATCAGTAACATGTTAATATTTTCACATTGCAGAGGTTTCAATCTGTTTTTTGTCAAAGATGTGAGCAAATTACTCCGAAGTCGAAGTAATTCAACGACCTGCGGATATAAAAATTCGGATATTTCGGGCTTGTCAGGCAATGAATATGACAGTCATTTCACTTTTTTACGACTAAAATACTGAATTCATAAAGTAAAACCAGAGGAAGCGCAACCATCAACATGGTAAAAGCATCGCCGCTCGGCGTGATTACTGCCGACAAAATCAGCGAACAGATAACGGCATACTTGCGATATTTGCGTAAAAACGGACGGCGAATGATACCAAGTTTTGAGAGAACCATTGCAACTACCGGAACTTCAAAAATTACTCCCATTAATAAAATCAGCGATGTAAACGTGCTGATATAAGAACTTAATGATATTTGATTTACAACAGTTTCGGTTACCTGATAAGTGCCGAGAAATTTAAGCGTAAGCGGAAATATTACGAAATAGCCAAGCAATACTCCCATAAGAAAAAGAATACCTCCAAATCCGAAAGCAATTCGTATGTATCGTTTTTCTTTTTTGTACAAAGCGGGACAGATAAACTTCCACATTTCATACAAAAAGTACGGAAAAGCCAGTATCAATCCCAGCCAGAACGATGTACTCATGTGAGTAAAAAATTGAGCGGAAAGATTAATATTTATTATTTCTATTTTAAACGGTTCGGGGCAAAATTGAGGCATGTCTAAAACATCTCCCAAACTGCAAAGCCAGCGATATAAACAGAAATCAGAATTTGATGGCGAAAAGATTACAGAACCGAAAACAAAATCTTTTGAAAAAAAAACAACAGTCATCAACACGGCAATAATCGCTGTTACTCTTAAAAGCGCATTGCGTAAAACATTAAGATGATCCCAAAAAGTCATTTCATGGTTTGAACTATCATTGCTCATCGCCTGATAATTAATTGTTTTTAATGATTTGAACTTTGCTTAAATTATTTGCTTTCTGTGCTGTTATCAATATCGTCGATGCCGGATTTTATCTCTTTTTCAGCATTATTCATGCCTTCTTTAAAGTTTCTGACTCCTTTTCCAAGTCCGCGCATAAGTTCGGGAATTTTTCTGCCGCCAAAAAACAGCAATATAACCAGCAAAAGAAGAAGAATTTCCTGTGTGCCTATCGTTCCGAATAATAATATTGTCTTCATCGTTTTTTTATTATAATTTACAAATGTAGACGAAATTTTCGATATTATGTACAAACGGATAAAAATTGTTGTGCAAAACTTATGGAAAAAAGATGCAACTTTGTTGAAAAAGGAAACATAATCAATTCATTCTCTGTTTGGTTACAGTCAATCATTCAATCATAATTCAGACAATAAATTACCTTCATGTACAAAAAATATTAAGTAGAAAAAATCGGACGGTTTCCTGTTGAAGATTTTTTTAATTGCAGATTTGTCCTTTTCCCACAGCATTCAAAAAAAAATTAGCAAAAAAATGCATCCGCTGATATAAATCAAACTTATATTTTTTACCTTTGCATAAATAAAATCTATAAAATATGACAGTACAGCAATTAGAATACATTGTAGCCGTTGACAATTTCAGGCATTTTGCAAAGGCGGCAGAAGTTTGTTGTGTTACCCAACCGACTTTGAGCATGATGATTCAGAAAATAGAAGATGAACTGGATGTGAAAATTTTTGACAGAACAAAGCATCCCGTAGAACCTACTCATACAGGCGCAAAAGTGATTGCGCAGGCTCGCATATCGCTTAAACATTTAAAGCAGATAAAAGAAATTGTTGAAAACGAAAAAGGCATTGTGAAAGGCAAATTCAATCTCGGAATTATTCCTACCGTTGCAACTTATTTAGTGCCCGAACTGCTTCATCAACATCTTGCCGCTCACAACGATATTGAACTGATATTGCAAGAACGCACTACCGAAAACATTATCAAGGAAATTATGAACGGTACTTTGGATGGCGGAATTCTTGCTGGTCCGGTCAATCATTCCGAACTTGTAGAATATCCTGTTTATTACGAAAAGTTTTATGCCTACGTATCGCCTCACGATTCGGCTCATAAAAAACGTAAAATAAATCTCAACGCAACCGATATAAATACTATATGGCTGCTCGAAAACGAACACTGTTTTCGCGGACAGATAGAACATTTGTGCAAGCGCAAACGTACATCTTCGTCGAAACAGCCGTCGATACGATATGAATCGGGCAGCATCGAAACTTTGATAAACGTTGTTGACTGTAATCCGGGAATAACAATTATTCCCGAAATGCATGCAATGGCGCTGAACGAAGACCGACAGGATAATCTTCGTGAATTTGAGAACATTACCGCTGTTCGCGAAATATGCGTAACGGTGAGCAAAGAATATGTGCGAAAAACCATGCTTAAAATTATTCTGGATATAATTCGCAATTCCGTGCCCGAATCGATGCAAAATCCCGAACTTAAACAGCATGTTGTGCCGCTATAACGTTTTTTACAAATGGACAAATATATAAAAATTTTGTGATAAATTAATAATTAATACGTTAATGCCGAAAAACGTGTGTTGAAAAATTTTTGATGTAATAAAATTCGCCAAATTACGTTATTTATATAAACGCACAGATAAAAATGAATACAAAACAGTTCAATAATAAAATACTGAAACTTGCAGACAAAGCGTATCGACTTGCAAAATCAATCTTACGCGATGAATATAAAGCACAGGATGCCGTTCAGGATTTGAATTTGAAATTATGGGAAAAACGTAACGAACTGGACAGAATCGAAAACATCACAGGCTTCATATTGCGTTCGATGCGAAATTTGTGCCTCGACAGACTGCGACAAAAACATATAGAAAACGAATTGTCGAATGACCTGGAATATAAAGAATTTGACCCGCATTTGCAACTCGAAAAAAAAGATATGGCAACGCAGGCAACAGTTTTGATAAATCGTTTGCCCGAATTGCAGCGAACAGTAATAAGAATGAGAGATGTAGAAGGATTTGAACTTAACGAAATTGCAGAAATTACATCATTAACCGAAAATGCTGTCCGCGTAAATCTTTCGCGAGCGCGACAAAAAATAAGAGAACAGTTATTAACAAACTAATAATGCATAAGATGAGCAATACGGAAAAAATAAACAGACTTTTGGATTTATATTTTGCAGGCGAAACAGCAACAGAACAGGAACAGGAACTGAAAAAATATTTTACCTCGCAAAACATAGCAGCCGAACATAAAATATATCAGCAACTTTTTGAAACGTTTGAAGCGGAAAAATCAGAGAAATATCCCGAAAATCTGCCAAAAATGAAAATTCATTCAATACGCAAAAAACAGTTCAAAACCTTAATAATTTCAACAGCAATTGCAGCAAGCATTTTACTGATAATTGGAATTTTTCAAACCGACAGCAACAGCAGTTATGTAATAATCAACGGCAAACGAATAAACGATAAGGAACTTGCCCTGCAAATGGCACAGGCAAAAATAAACAAAATTTCAAAATCGCTGGAATCAGACATGCAACCTTTAAAAAATATTGACAACAAGATAAGCGAACGATTGAAAACTTTACAAAAAATAGAAAACATAAAAAATAAAATGCAACATACTTTCGATAAAATAAATATAGAATTATAACAAACAAATATAAAAATTATGAAAAAAATAACAATTTTAGCCGTAACATTGCTAATGATGGCAATAACGGCGCAGGCTCAAGAAATTGGGAAATTATTAAACAGGTATTCGAATGACGAACGTTTTACTTATGTTTCGTTAAATGGAAATTTAATTCAATTCGGATTGAGTTTTATTGATGCCGATATGGACGGTATTGACAAGACCCTCAAAGATGAATTAAATGAAATCAAAGGCATTAAAGTGCTTACTTTGGAATCGAAGTCGGCGGAAGAAAAAAAACAGATAGAGGCGATAATGACGGAATTGAACAGTGCAATCAGCAAGGATTCCAAAGCAGAATCTGTTATTGAAACCCGCAAAGATGGCGAGGTTACAAAAATATATACAACAAGCGAAGGTTTACTCATTATATCGAAAGAACCCGAAGAACTTTCCGTTGTTTTTTTCTCGGGCAAACTGTCGGCAAAGAGCATTAAGGAACTTATTTCGATACATGACAAAAAACAGTTTTAATTTTTTGATTTTAATTTTAATGAAAACCGCCCGTACAGGTCGGTTTTTTTGCGTTTTCGGCAAATAATAATGAAATCATATATACATTTTGAATAAAACGTATATACCTTTTCGGTAAAACTTTTAGCCGTTCCTGCGAACTGTAAAGCAGATGTAAAAGACAACTGCACACTTTATTCTTTTGTATTCTGCAATTTTCTAATCACATTCATCAACTGTTCGGCAAGCCCGATGCGATAGCCTTGCGAGAAAAATACCACGCGCCCGAACGAATCGGCAATAATAAACAAAGGCAAATTGTCGGAAGTCAGTGATAAGGCAGTTTTCAGCATCGAAAATATTTCAGCGTCGATATCATATCCAAAGACAATACCGGATGGCAGATTCTCAAATTTATCAATATTGAATGTTTTCAACTGCTTTTCGTCGGGAAAAAGAAATATCATCGGAAGTTCCCATTTTTCATATTCGGCGGCGGATAATTCTCTCAATGCATGAACGGTCGGTTCTTTTTGCGCTTCAATCACGGCAAGCATAAAATATCCTCGACCTGTCGTTTGAATAATACCGACGGGTTCGGAACTGATTTGAGGCATGAATTTTGTTTCGGGATTAATATTTCCAATAATTTGTAATTCATCGGTATTATTGCGTATAATAAGCGGAAGATAAGTTGTTTTGCCGTTTTCGACAGTAAAAAAAGATAATCTGCCGAGCACAGAGCCGTTTGCCAGACGGCGTCCGCTTGTAAGCATGTAATAACCTGCATTTATGGCTATTTCTTTGTTGATTATGTTTTTTTGTCCTGAAATCATATTACTGTTATCCAAACCGAGAGTATGAAATCTTCCGTTTTCGAATTTTGCAATTGTATAATGAATTTCGTACTGCGGATTTTTTAATGTTTCGTCGGGCGTAAACGACAGAAACAGTTTGCCTTGCTTTGGCTGTTCGGAAACAGCGGTATCGTCGAGGCTGAAATCGTGCCACCGATTGTGATAAAAATATTGCAGAACGGATGTACCATGCAACATGCGCGCAGCAATGCCAAGCGAACGTAAAAATCCTGTTACGGCAATACCGGCAGAATGGCTGTCGCCTGTTTTTAATGTTGCAAAACCTTTAACAGTCATTGGTATTTGCTGCGGATTGTATGTGTTGTCAACAGTGAAATGCCTGCGGAAATATTCCAACGCATGTACAGGATTATTGTGCAACTGCTGCCGTAAAACAGTATCGGCAATAAAAAGATTGCGATAGCACGAAAGCAATTCGTTGGCTACACGCGGATTAAGCACATATCGCAGGTACAGTTCCCTGTCGGTAAAGTCTTTTTCGTAAGCGGCAGCATGCTGTAAATGATGCTGAAAAATTTCGGCAGGAGTATCGCGTAAATCTTTTTGCGAAACCTCACCAAGCAAAGCCATCGCAGTGGCACGGTGTTCGGAAGCAACCGAACGCAGAAACTTTTCCGTTTCAGCATAATTTCCTCTGCTTGCCTGCATATATTTCCACACTTCGGCAGCACCCAGATTAATTTCATTAGCCAGAATAAAGGCTTTTTCTTCGGTATAAAAAGTGTCTTCATATTGCCTGCGAATTGCATCTTCATGCCGCAAACGCTCATCATTTGCTTTGCGCTGTTCTTCGCTTACCTTAATCGATACGGAACATTCAGGCGGAGGCGCAACGTTAAGTTCAAAATCACCTGAATCGCCTTGTTTTTTATTGATAATTATACTTGTTTTCTCATCTTTTCCCATACTTACATGCTGAAATCCGTAATGATTATCCTTACTTGCCCACACAAGTAAATCACCCAGTCCTGCCGACAGTTCAACCATGCCGCTTGCATCGGTTGTTTTGCTTGCTATGGGATAAAACTCGGCATAATTGTACAGACCGAAATCTACGATGGCATTTTCAACGGCATTACCTTCCGTATCCGTTACCTTTATTTGTATCCGTTTAACAGACGTATAATTTTCAGTCAGGTTTATTTCGGTGTAACATGGTGTTTGAGAAATAATTTCATTTGTACTTTTATACATGCCGAAAACTTTTGTATGCAACAGCATTGCGCGCTTGACGGGAGCATCAAACCATGCGATGTCGAGTTCGGGTTCGGGTTCGCAGGCGCCCATATAATGCCATTTTCCATCAATCCATACTTCTATCCATGCATGATTATCGTCGGTATGCGCCCAGCGTGGCGTATAAACCTGACGTGCGGGGATTGCCGCCGAGCGCATGGCTGCTACGGCAAACGTAGATTCTTCGCCGCAGCGCCCTGTTGCCGAGCGCACACTTGCCAGCGGAGAACTTGTGCGGCTGTCGGACGGAGAGTAAGTTACTTTTTCGTGGCACCAGTGATTTATTTCCAGCGCCGCATCGTGCATCGAAAGATTAGCGATATGGCTTTTTAATTCATCATAAAAAATCATGCGCGATGCGTCCAGATTTTCGTTGTTTACGCGCACGGGCAATACAAAATGACGAAATATATCCTCCGGAATATTTGCTCCCCACGGCATTTCGTTACGGGCTGCGAAAGATGCGCGAATATTTTCCAGAAAAAAACGACTGTCGTGGTCAGCCATATCGCAAACCGGCATAAAAGCGTATAGAAATTTCATGGCTTCACGCTCTTCTGCTGTTAATTCCCGATTATCTGCAAATGCAAATACACTACTCATATTTTCTGTTTGCTGCCGCACAAAAAACAGCGAATCTACCATCGTGCGGTATGTAGGGTCGTTTATAAAATGCCGCTCGGAGCATGATATGCCGGTCAGCACGGCAATGAATAGGCAAAAATATTTTATCTGTTTCATCTGTTTCATATTTTATCTGTTTAATTTGATTCAATAAATTTTAATTATCAAAGAATTTTATATTTTTAATTTTCTCAACGCATTTTGCTACTGTCGCCGCATCGGTACCATTGCCGCGTATTGCCTGTGCCGAAGTATGAAATTCGACGGTTCCGGTTTTGATGGCGATTTCGGTAATATTATTTGGCATGATTCCGCCGCCGGGCATAATGATAATGCGATTTGCCGACTGTGCAGCCAGCCGTTGCAGCAGGAGAATACCTTCTTCGGCTGTCGGGCGCTGCCCCGAAGTAAGCAAACGTGCAAATCCCATTTTAATAATTTCTTCCAGAGCCTGCTCGGGATGACTACACTCGTCGAACGCACGATGAAATGTTACAGGCAAAGGATTTGCTTCGTCAAGCAGTCGGCGGCAAACATTTGTGTCGATACTGCCATCTTCGGTAAGGCAGCCGAAAACCAAACCATTTGCTCCGCAGCGTTTTGCCATGCGAATATCTTCGAGCATTATTTGCGTTTCGGGTTCGCTGTAAACAAAATTGCCGCCGCGCGGACGAATCATCACATGCATGGTTATGTCGATACGTCTGCGAACGGTCAGCACTGTTCCGTAACTTGGCGTCAGTCCGTTTTCCGCCATACTCGAACAAAGCTCTACTCTGTCGGCGCCGCCGCATTGCGCTTCGATACAGTCGGCAATAGAATATGTACAAATTTCTAACAAAGGCATTACAATTATAATAACAAGTAATGTACAAAATTAGATATAATAGTTGAATTGTCAAACTCGATTCAGTCACAAAATGCCGACTGCCGTTCACAAGTCCGTTCGGTTTGAAAGGTTTATGCAGATTCCGTATTATCCGTATTTTGTTTCGATTGCTTACTGTTTTGCACCCTGCCGAACAATAAAAAAGTTGCTCCTTAATAAGTACTGAAATCATTTGTTATAAATATTTATAAATGCAAATTTTTTTCGTCATTGCGAGGAGCGTAGCGACGAAGCAATCCAGAAAAAATGACATTTAAATATTTAAAAATTTAAAGATTTAAAATGAAAAAAAGCATCGTCATTGCGAGGAGCGCAGCGACGAAGCAATCCAGAAAAAACACAAAGCATATGTCTGGATTGCTTCGTCATTTCATTCCTCGCAATGACGTGGTGCTTCTTTAAATCTTTAAATTTTTAAATCATTAAATCGCTTCGCAATGACGTGCTTATTTCTCTGTTTTACTTCTATATTATTCTTTAAATATTTAAATATTTAAATCTTTAAATTATTAAAGTCTCTCCTTGCAATAAAGCCTGTCCCGTCAGGGATAGAATATCGGTAAAAACGACATCTCTTTGTGCAATCACGTGCGGGTTACGGCAGATGACTTGAAAAACCGCCGCTGCTCCGCACGCAGCCTTTGCTTGCGATGAAATTTCTATAAACATTCTATCCCTGCGGGATATTTTTTTGTGTTCGTCATTGCGAGGGCGTCAGCCCGAAGCAATCCAGAAGCAATGAACAATAAGGTAATAAGGTTGGCGGTGTTATCATACCGTGCTACTAAGGTTGTTTTGTTTTTGAAATAAGGTAGAAATAAGGTTTGTTGGTTTCGGTGTTTCATTTTGTGCAATGACGTTTTTTCTGGATTGCTTCGTCGCTGCGCTCCTCGCAATGACGTGCTGCTTCTTTAAATCATTAAATTTTTAAATCGCTGCGCACCTCGCAATGACGTGCTGTTTATTTTTATGTCAAAACAAAACTGACAGAAATAATGTCGTATTATTGCTGATTTTTTTATTTTTAAGGAACAATAAAAAACAGTAAATGAATTATGTTTGTAAGAATAGAAGATTTTCGATTATTGAGTTCCACTTTTCGGTTGGGGAGTTCCACTTTTCAATTGGGGAGTTCCACTTTTCAATTGGGGAGTTCCGCTTACAAAAACCATTCTTTATACATAAGATATCCTGCTGCATTTTTTCGAGCCATCTCTATTATTTTTTCATCCGTATCTTTTACTTTTTTTGCGGGAAGACCTGCGTACACTCCGGGTTCAAGAACGGCATCGCTCAGAACAAGAGCTCCTGCGGCAATTATGGTATTATCGGGAATTACGGCATTGTCCATAAGAATTGCGCCCATTCCTACAAGTACGTTGTTTCCTACTTTTGCTCCGTGAATTATTGCATTATGCCCGATAGAAACATCATCGCCGATTTGTACAATCGAACGCTCATAAAGAGTATGAAGTACGGCGCCATCCTGAATATTTACTCTGTTTCCGACAATTATTGTATTTACATCGCCACGCAAAACCGTACCGTACCAGATGCTGCAATCTTCGCCTATTGTAACATCGCCTATAATTACGGCAGTTTCGGCAACAAAACAACCTTTTCCTATTTCGGGGTTAAACCCTCTGACTGATCTTATTAATGCCATTTCTATAATTTTAGTTCAACTGCAAATTTACATTATATTTTCAAAATCCGCGCCGATAAAACAAAAAGACGTTACAATATGTAACGTCCCCGAATAATTTTTATGGATAAATTCAATTTATTCCCAATTCTTTCTTTACTTCAGATAAAAGATTTGTACTTTGCGTTTCATCAACATAATGAACGGTTGTGGCTTCAAATACATAAACATATCCGCCGGCTTTGGCTATTTTGTTTATTGCATCGCTTGCTTTTTTCAGTACCGGCGAAATCAGTTCTTCCTGCTTTTTTGAAAACAGGTCATTTGCATTGGTTTGCTGTTCTTGCAAACGTCTTTCTATGTTCACGATTTCCTGCGATTTTACTTCTTTTTTTTCGGCGCTCCACGTTTCGCTGTCTTTTTGAAATTCGTCATATTTTTTGTTGCGTTCAACTTGAATCTCTTCTATTGTAGCGACTAATTCTTTTTCGTAGGCTACTAATTTTTCCTGAGCCGTTTTAAATTCGGGCATCGACTGAATCAGTTCGGTGCGATTTATGTGTGCTAATTTTTGTTGAGCAAACGTAGTGTTTACAAGCATTGCCAACGCAATGACAAATACTGTTTTAAGTAAATTTTTCATACTGTAATCTATTTTTAATTTTTTATTTGAAAACACAAAAGTAATAATTTTTATTGTTTATA
>JAIRKV010000048.1 GCA_031259935.1 Prevotellaceae bacterium
AACGATAAATTCGGACAAAGCGGAAAACCAATGGAATTGCTTGAAGAATATCATCTTACGCATCCTTACATTGTAGAAGCCGCAAAAAAGGCAATAAGCAGAAAATAACATGTTTTTCAGCAAACTACATTTATGCACAGCGAAATAAACGACAAATTATTAATCGAAATGTTTAAAAGCAGCGACAGCAAAAACTTTGCTTTTAATCAAATTGTGCTTAAATATCAGGAACGAATATACTGGCATATCCGAAAAATAGTAACATGTCACGATGACGCCGACGATTTGGTACAGGAATCGTTTATAAAAATATGGAATTCATTAGATAAATTCAGAGGCGAGTCGAGTTTGTACACATGGATTTACCGAATAGCGACAAACGAAGTTCTCGCCTTTTTGAAAAAACAAAAATCGCATAACCATGTTTCGTTGCAGGATGTGGAAAATGATTTGCGCGACACGCTGAAACAGGACATATATTTTAACGGCGATGATGCTCAAATAAAACTTCAGCAGATACTTGCAAGCCTGCCGCCCAAACAGCGACTGGTTTTTAACTTGAAATATTTTGACGGAATGAAATATGAAGAAATTGCCGAAATACTCGACACATCGGTCGGAGCGCTTAAAGCATCATACCATATCGCAGTCGAAAAAATTAAAAAAAATATTAACAGCATTTAAACCTTTTTGATTTCAATTAATCAAACAAATAGCATGAACGATGAAACAAACATAAAATTACCCGACAGGCTGAAAAATTCACCCTTCAGCCTGCCAAACGGATATTTTGACTCTTTGCCCGACCGCATAATGAAAAAATGTACGGGCGAAACAGCCAAAAAACCTGCATTCTGGAAAACGGCAAAACCCATATTAAATTTTGCAGCAGGATTTTTATTGCTTGTCGGCATTTCACAAATAACAGTAAATATCGTAACCAATAAAAAATCGGATGAAACGGTTCATTTGGCACAAACAAATACAGATGAAACGGAAATAATCGATTTATACAAAAACGCTGAATTCAGTGATGAAATAGAAAATGAAATAATTAATTATCTTGTTGAAGATCATTATATATCAATGGTTTTTATCGAAGATGAATATTTACCTTAAATATGTAACAACCATGAAAAAATTAATATTAATATCAATTATTTTTATTTGCGCAGGCATACAGTCGGCAAAAGCGCAGAATACTGACTGCATAAGCGATTCTGCAGTTTTAAAATGTTTTGACAAAAACGCCGACGACCGGTTCGAACTGCTTGCATACTGCGAGGATACGGCAAAACAGCACAAAAAATTTACAATAGACAAAAAAGACAGAGAAAAAATTCACAAAATGCTGGACGAGAAGAAAAAAGAATATTATACCAAAGAAATGAATCTTACCGAAGATGAAGCCAAAGTGTTTTTTCCGATACTGGATCAATTTGAAAGCAAACATCGAAAAATAACACACGAACGTAAAAAACTGTCGCATAATTTTGAAATCGGAAAAATAGCAATAACCGATGCCGAAGCCAAACGAATTAACAAACAGTGGTTTGACCTGCAAAAACAGGAATTTGATTTGATGCTTGAATACATGAAAATATTTGAAACAATACTGTCGCCCAAAAAATTGTTCCTGTTCCATAAAGCCCATGAAAATTTCATGCGCGAATTGATAAAAAGCGTAGGTTTTAAAAACAAAAACCTTCCGCCGTTCAATTTCAACGGACGACTGTAAAGCTTTTATGCATTTTTTTGTATTTCTTAACTTAATAAATTGCTTACAAATAATATATTTTTTACCTTTGCATCCTGTTTATATTTATAAAAATGATTTTATTTGCAAATAAAAACTGCCATGCTGATTAAAAAACTGGCATATTTTTTGGTTATGAATATAAAAAAGTGCATCTTTGTCGTCTTCAAATTTGACAATAGATTTATTGAGAAAAAATTATATACTATATAAATGTTGAAAATTTACAGAAAAATATTAATTGTTTTAATAACAATAACAACCATATCAACCAATACGATATTGGCACAGAGAGATGGTGATGCTATCAGAACATATTCGCCGTACACTTTGTATGGAATTGGCGATATGTATCGTTACGGAAATGTTGCAAACAAAGCGACAGGAGGAATAAACTACGGCGTACGCGACCAGCTGGGAATAAATTCACACAATCCGGCAGCGCTGAGCATTCAGGATTCGCTTGTTGTGATGCTTGATTTTGCAGCAGGCTCAAAAAATACATATTCGAAATCATCTTTATCGACAACAAGCGCAAACACTTTTTATTTTGACTATGTAGATTTAAGCCTGCGAATAGCGCCAAACCTGACGGTAAATGTTGGAATATCGCCCGTAAGCGATATCGGTTACGATATCGAACGCAAAGAATCGGATCCATACCAGATATTCAAATACGGAGATGTAAAATATATATATTCGGGCGAAGGTGGAATAAATCAGGTACATTGGGGCGCAGGATACAGACTGCTTCCCAAATTATCGATAGGCGTTAACATGCACTATTATTTCGGCTCAATAAACCGTTTTTATTCTATTGAACATCAAACATCTTCGCAATTTGCCAATGTTTATTCGGAAAACAGAATGAAAATCAGCAAAACAGGTTTTACTTTTGGAGCACAGTTTCATACACGGCTGAACGCTAAAACATTCCTTACGGTTGGAGCAATATATCAGCCCAAAACAATATTGCCCGTACGAAAAGAAATAACAACAATAACAACAAGCGATATAACAACCGATACATCGCGAAATATTTCTGCAAATGTTGATGATATCTTCATGCCGCAAACATTCGGAATAGGTTTCACACTACGCAAAACAGACAAACTTCTGATTGGCGCAGACTATACCTTGCAGGACTGGTCGAAATTCAATCCGGATGGAAGTTCACATTCGTTTTCTTTTACTACGGGCAAAAGTCATACATATAATTTAGGACTGGAATATACGCCAAGAGCAACAAGTTTGAAAAATAATTTTAAACGATGGAATTACCGCGCAGGATTTCGATATTCAAAAACATTTATGACCTGTAACGGAATAAATATAACCGAACAAAGCATAATGTTTGGAGCAGGAATCCCTTTGACGCGAAGAGCAGGCTCTAAAATAAATGCCGCCGTCGAAGTCGGACAGCGGGGAACTGTCAAAAACGGACTTATTAAAGAAACATTTGTTACGTTTTCGATA
The DNA here is from genome assembly GCA_031259935.1 of Prevotellaceae bacterium. GTDB lineage: Bacteria > Bacteroidota > Bacteroidia > Bacteroidales > UBA932 > JAIRKV01. The sequence continues at coordinate 3,233 of JAIRKV010000048.1, forward strand.
GGAATAAACATATTGGACTTATGGTTTCAGAAATTTCAATTTAATTAATGTTATAAATAAAATTACAATGAAAACAATCAGTAAATTTACATTAAGCGCAATCTTTCTAATGTTTGTAATAACACCGGGCGCTTTCGGACAAAAAGGCAAATTTGGAGCAACTCCCGAAGACAGTGTAATCTGCGTTCGCAATCTTAACTTTATAAAAGAAGAGATTCAAGGCAATAACTTTGAAGCAGCGTATACTTTATTCAAAGAATTACTGCAAGTTTGTCCAAATGCAAGCCTTAATACATATCTGTATGGCATAAGAATAATGGAAAACATGGCAAATAAGGAAAAAGATCAGGTTGCCAGGCAAAAATATGTTGATACAATTCTTACTTTGTATGACAGGCGATACGAAATTTTCGGCAGACCATCAAAAGGCGAAACCGCTTTCCGCAAAGCAGGCGTATTAATCGATTTTCGTCCAAATCAGCACTCCGAAATCATGAAAGAATACGAAATTGCAGCAACAAATAACTATAAGCCTGCCGACTCTTACATACAGGTAATGCAGCAGGTGAAAATAATGTACGAAAAAAAATTACTTGACGGCGATGCAACAATTGCCCGTTATGAAAACATAATTAAAGCAATTGAAAAACTGCCCGCAACAGAAGAAACTGAAAATGCACGCAAAACCGTTGATGGACTGTTTCTTGCAATGCCCGAACTCAATTCCTGCGAAACTCTTGTTACAATGTATACGCCGAAATTTCAGGCAAATCCCGAAGATATGGATTTAATTCGAGGAATAAGATATCGACTTTCCAATACCGAAGGATGCAAGGAAACACAACTGTTTGCAGATGTGGTAGAAGCAGGCTACCGCCTTGAACCGAATGCAGAATCGGCATTTCAGTTGGCTCAACTTTTCTTAATAAGAGGCGACAAGGAAAAAGGAATGTCGTATATGGACGAAGCTATTGAACAGGAATCCAACGGTCTGCAAAAATCAAAATACATGCTTCAAGTTGCCGCTGTTAATTTTCAGGATGGACGCACAGGCAAAGCGCTGTCGCTTGCAACACAAGCAAAAAATCTGAACCCGAATGCAGGCGAAGCATATATGATTATAGGAAATTGCTATGCTCGCATGGCAGCAAACGCCTCCGAATGTGAATTTAACGGTCGCGCCATTTTCTGGATTGTAGTTGACATGTTTCAAAAAGCAAAAAGCGTAGATCCGAGCCTTGCCGCTACTGCAAACGTGTCTATTGCAACATACAGCAAACTTTTCCCTTCGTACGAAGATATATTTCTTAACGAATATACCGAAGGTCAGCAATATACCGTGAATTGCAACGGAGTTACGGGAACAACAACAATTCGTTCGGCAGCAAAATAAAATTCAACAGATCTAAAATTGACTTAAAAAAATGAAACCGAATAAAATAAAAACGATGATGCTTTTATTGTGTGTCATCGTTTTTGTTTCGTGCGGCGACAAAAAAGAAGAAATAAACGACAATGCGGCAAAAGAAGATGTTCTGCTGTCGGAAACATTTAATTTGGACGTAGTTTTAAGTCAGTACGGCAAAACAAAACAAACGGCAAAAGCGCCGCGAATGTTGCAGTTTTCGGGCAAAGAAGGCAAATACACAACATTTCCCGATGGAATTTATGTAGAATCGTTCACCGATTCGCTTGTGCTTGAATCGACAATCGCCGCAAAATTTGCAAAAATAAAAGAAGGCAAAGATGAACTTTACAGCGCATACGACAGCGTAGAAGTAACAAATTACATTGACAATACAAAAATTATTACCGATACGCTTTTCTGGGACAGAAAAAACGGGAAAATTTATAACAGCTGCTTTACAAAATTTTTCTTCAGCGACGGATACTTCGACGCCCTGAATGGCTGGACATCAAACGAAAATCTTTCCAATTATGAAATACGAACCATACGCGAAGGCGATTTGACAATGGGCAGACAAAACAGAACTGCAAACGACAGCATAACCGCAAATACAATAACTTTCCCGGATACAGCCGAAATAATACCGCGACAGCAGCCAAAACCCGAAACATCGCGAACAAATCGACAATTACCGGCACCGGAAAAAAATGTAAACGACAGAAAACCGCCAAAGTCGAAAATTTTAAAAAAATCGGAAGAATTACAAAAAATCAATCAGGAAAAATGAACAGTCCGGTCGTTATAATACTAATATCACTATTGTTTTCCGCATTTTTTTCGGGAATGGAAATCGCTTTTGTTTCATCAAACAAATTACGGCTGGAACTTGATAAAAAACAAAAAAAATTCTATACCCGAATCACGGATATTTTTATTCGCAACTCAAGCGATTACATATCGACAATGCTCGTTGGCAACAATATTGCGCTCGTAGTATACGGAATAGCATTTGCAAGTATGATTGGCGATCCGATACGAACAGTATTTGCAACGGAATCAGCCATGCTTGTACTGACGGCACAAACAATAATTTCGACATTGATTGTGCTTGTTACCGCCGAATTTTTACCTAAAAGTTTATGCAAAATAAATCCTAACGGAATACTCAAAGCCTTTATAATTCCCGTATTTGTATTTTATGTGATACTTTACCCGATTTCGTTTTTCACATCATGGCTTGCCCGAATGATTTTGAGAATATTCGGGAAAAAAATAAAAAAAGGAGTAAAAAAAACAGTGTTCAACCGTTCCGACCTGTTCAAACTTACAACCGAAGTAGAAAGCGTTGAACAGAATAACGAAAACGATATTCTGATTTTCAGAAATGCGCTTGATTTTCCCGAAGTAAAAGTGCGCGAATGCATGATTCCGCGAACCGAAATAGAAGCAATAGAAGAAAACGACACATTCGACAACCTGAAACAGAAATTCATAAAATCGGGATATTCGCGGATTCCCGTATATCACGAAACCGTTGACAACATAACAGGATATGTTAATTCCAAAGACCTGTTCAAAACGACTTCCGATTTTACTTCAATAATTCGTCCCATACAGTTTGTACCCGAAACCATGCAAGCCGAAAAACTTTTGAAAGACTTTATAAAAGAACGGCAGTCGCTGGCAGTAGTTGTTGATGAATTTGGCGGAACATCGGGACTGGTTTCAATTGAAGACATTTTGGAAGAAATACTTGGCGAAATTGACGATGAACACGATACGGACGAAATGACCGAAAAACAGATAGACGACAATGCGTTTATATTTTCGGGACGCCTCGAAGTTGAACATCTTAATGCAAATTACAACCTTAAAATTCCCGAATCGGAACAGTACGAAACGCTTGCCGGATATGTATTACACGAAAACGAAAGTATCCCGCAGCAGAACGAAATTATAAAAACCGGCAATTTTAATATTAAAATATTAAGAATGTCGGGCAGCAGAATAGATTTGGTATATCTTACAAAAACAAACTGATTTTAACACACAATTTAATTAACAGCAATAAAAACAGAATATTATGATACAGATTATCGGAAGTAAAAGCTCAATTTTCAATCAATTTATGTTTGAACTTAGAGATGTAAAATTACAAAAAGACAGAATGAAATTTCGAGAAAACCTTGAACGCATGGGCGAAATATTTGCTTACGAAATAAGTAAAATATTGCCTGCAAAACGCAGGAATGTTGAAACGCCGCTTGGCACTGTCGAAATAGATGTTCCAAATACGGATATTGTACTGGCTACCATTCTTCGCGCCGGATTGCCTTTGCATCAAGGCATGCTGAATCTGTTCGACAAAGCCGAAAATGCCTTTGTTTCGGCATACCGAAAATATGACAGCGACAACAATTTTGAAGTAAAAATAGAATATATTTCATCGCCAAACCTCGACAATAAAACATTGATAATATCCGACCCCATGCTTGCCACAGGCGCTTCGATGCATTTGGTATATCGCTCGCTGATAGAAAACGGAATACCGGAACATACTCATATTGTTTCAATTATCGCAAGCAAAGAAGGAATTGACTATATACGCAGATATTTTTCCAAAAAAGATGTTACAATCTGGGTTGGAGCAATAGATGATGAACTTACCGTAAAATCGTATATTGTTCCCGGATTGGGCGATGCCGGCGATTTGGCTTACGGCTGCAAAGTTTAATTAGTCGCTTTTTAAAAAGTAGTGAAATCATTTATAAATGCAAATTTTCTACGTCAATTGCGAGGAGTGCAGCGACGAAGCAGAAAAACCTTATTTCATTATTCATTTTGTTTCTTCTTTTTTACCGACATTTTGTCCTTGACGGGAGGAATGACCTCGACATTTCCGTAAGCGACCTCTCGTTTACATTATGCGAATACGAC
>JAIRKV010000164.1 GCA_031259935.1 Prevotellaceae bacterium
TTTAAATCATTAAACATTCCTCGCAATGCCGCCTGTCCCGTCAGGGACAAAATATCGGTAAAAACCACGTCCCTTTGTGCATCACGTGCGGGTTGCCGCAGATGACTTGAAAAACCGCCGCTGTTCCGCACGCAGCCTTTGTTTGGGGTAAGATTTCTACCGAGCGATGCATCCCGCCGGGATGCAGGAAACCAATGAACAATAAGGTAATAAGGTTGGATGTGTGTGTTATTTTTGCTCTACTAAGGTTGTTTTGTTTTTGATAAGGTGGAAATAAGGTTTTTGTATTCGTCGCTGCGCTCCTCGCAATGACGAACACAAAAAAATGTCCCGCAGGGACAAATATTTATAGAAATTTTACCCCAAACAAAGGCTGCGTGCGGGACAATGGCGGTTTTTCAAGTCATCTGCGGCAACCCGCACGTAATGCACAAAGAAATGTCGTTTCTACCGATATTTTGTCCCTGACGGGACAGGCGGCATTGCGAGGAATGTTTAATGATTTAAAATGAAAAAAAACACGTCATTGCGAGGGCGTTAGCCCGAAGCAATCCAGAAGCGCAGCGGAGCTCAACGAAGTTAATCCAGAAAAAAACCGTCACGCACAAAATGAAACGCAAAACCTTATTTCAAAAACAAAACAACCTTAGTAGAGCAAAAATAACACACACATCCAACCTTATTACCTTATTATTCATTTGTTTTTCATTATTCTGGATTAACTCCGTTGAGCTCCGCTGTGTTTCTGGATTGCTTCGCTTCGCTCGCAATGACGAACAAAACAAAGAACAAAAAATTCGTGTAAATTCGTGTAATTCGTGGACTGTCTCGATTTTTTAAACCGGAAAAACACAAAGCACAGGTCTGGATTAACTCCGTTGAGATCCGCTGTGTTTCTGGATTGCTTCGGGCTGACGCCCTCGCAATGACGTGCTGCTTCTTTAAATCTTTAAATTTTTAAATATTTAAATCATTTAAACACCCTCGTAATGACCTGCTGCTTGCTTTTGTGTCGGGACAAATCCGACAAAACCGTCCGCTTTTTTATTTTTTATCGGGCGGCAATGGTAATTTTTATGAATCGAGGTTGTAAATTACCACTTTCAGGTTGTAAAATGACTGTTTTTGGTTGTAAATGGTTGTAATCAGGTTGTAAAATGACTGATTCGAGGCTCTCCGAAACGAATGAATTAGTCTTTGAGAAGCATCGATTAGTCTTTGAGAAGCATCGATTAGTCTTTGAGAGGCATCGATTACTCTTTGAGAGGCATCGATTAGTCTTTGAGAAGCATCGATTAGTCTTTGAGAAGGAATTTGAATACTGCAAAAAAGAAAACCCCTTTCGATATATCAGATTTGATTTAACGAAAGGGGCTGTCATTAATCATTGTTTAATAAAGGTTTACGTACAGAAGTTTATTCTTCCTTTTTCCGTTTTACGTGTGGAAAACGGCTTTTCAGGTCGTTGTAAACTTCTTTGGCGCCCGGCACATCCTGTGCTACGGCGGTTTTCACTGCATTGTAGAATGCAAGCGCTGCCTGATAGGCTTCGCTTCCGGCTGTCATCGAGGTGTCGTCGATACTGTCAGCCAGCTGTTTCGTCGATATTAGCAACGTACGCAATCCTGTAGCGTCAGCCATATCAATCTCAAACTCTTCGAGGTTGAGATACGACGGGCAAAGTTGAGGATAATGGTGTGCGTAATCGAGCGCTTTTTCTACAAAGCTGAGGGTTTTATCTCCCATTTTGGGCAACGCATGCCGCTCAGAGGGAGTAAGAACTGTTAAATAGGGAGCGAGTAATGCGTTCGCTTCGTCAATTTTTGCTTGTGCCTGCGCCAGCACTTGCGGCGGGATAGGCACCGAATGATTGTTTTCCATCTGGTTTGTATTTATTGTTAATGAAAATTATTCAGCCGTAAAAGTACAAAAAAAAGATTAAACGGCATATCTTTTTTGTAATTTTTTTTATCAAATAATAAAATTGCGATTATTTTTTTATCATCAAATTTTAAAAAACAGTCAATTTTGATTTTTCTCTGCAACTGTTTCGGCATTAATTATGCGGACTTTTAGGCTTTTAAAATTATTTTTTAAGACAGAAATTTTATTTTTGATACTTTGACAATCTGCATTTTACAACTTTAAATATTGGATTTAATAATTTTTAACTAAATAAAATAGTTTTCAAACTAAAATTATTAGTTACTTTGCAAAATAAAATTTACCGTTATGAGAAAACTTACAACAAAAGAAGAAGAGATAATGGAACTTTTTTGGAAAAAAGGACCTTTGTTTGTGAAAGAACTTTTAATGTTCTACGATGAGCCGCGACCGCATTTCAATACGGTTTCGACTATCGTGCGGATACTTGAAGGCAAGGGATTTCTGTCGCACGAGGTTTTCGGCAATACTTACCGTTATTTTCCGGCTGTAAGCGAAGAGGAATTTCACAGGGAAACGCTGAAAAATGTTGTCAGCAAATATTTCAACAATTCGTATCTTAACATAGTTTCGTCGTTTGTTGAAGAAGAAAAAATTTCGCTTGACGAATTGAAAAAAATAATAGAAAAAGTACATAAATCCTGAAAAAAAATCAAAAATATGGGAACAGTTTTAGTTTATATAATTAAGTCGGGAATCTGTCTGTCGATATTTTATTTATTCTACAAAATGCTGCTGAGCAACGAAACTTTCCACAGGTTCAATCGCGCAGCTCTGCTTGGCATTTTATTTTTTTCGACAGTATTGCCGCTGATAGAAATATCTTCGTCGCCGCAGCAGCCCGCAATATCGGAAAACATAGCGCTGATGCTGCAAATGGATATTGTTTCATCGAATGTGACGGCTATCATGCCAATGCAGCAGCCCGAAGCGACAAGAGTAACTTTGACATGGCTGCATCTGCTGATGCTGATTTACATTGCGGGCATAATATTTTTGACTGTACGCAGCATTTATTCCGTTATCCGACTTTGCATGCTTGTGAAAAGCGGAAAGCGGCAAACTCTCGACAACCGTATCACGCTTGTTGTACACAGCAGTCATATTGCGCCTTTCAGCTGGTTCAGACATATAATTATTTCGGAAAAAGATTTTGAAGAAAACGGCAATGAAATAATCATCCACGAAAAGGCGCATATCGACAAACGACATTCGACGGATTTGCTGATATGTCATATTTATAATATTCTGCAATGGATTAATCCCGTTGCATGGCTGTTCAAACGCGAGCTGCAAAACATTCACGAATACGAAGCCGACGAGGCTGTACTGAAACAGGGAATAAACACAAAACAGTATCAACTGCTGCTGATACGGAAAGCCGCAGGTGCAAAACTTTTTGCGCTGGCAAACAATTTTAACAAAAACAAACTTCAAAAACGCATAATAATGATGTCAAAAAACAAGTCAAATCCTTATTCAAGGTTGAAATATTTATATGTACTGCCAATGTTTGCCATTGTGATAACAGCATTTGCAAACACGCAGGTGAAAAATGAAATGGAAAAAATTTCGTCTGTCGGTATCAGCGATTTTATGTGGCAAAACGAAGACGGACAGAATGCAAATAAAAATGCAGCCGATTCGATTATGCTTACTGTTTTCAATCAAACTCAAATCGGCGATTCAACAGACGAATCGAATACGGCACAAATGTCGCTAACGGCGAGTTTAACGGCAATCGCTCATGACAGTGTTGCCGAACAGCAATTCCGTAAAAAAATAAATGCAGATGCCATAATTATTGTTGATGGCAAAATAATTGACAGTATCGGCGATATTGATGAAAGCAGCATAAAAACCATATCCGTTATTAAAAATGTAACGCAGGCAAAAAAAGATGGCGATGTGAAAAAGCATTTTATATATATCACAACTTCGGGAGATTCGGACAATTTGAGAGCATACGCCGATTTCGACAGCATTTCGGGAATAAACGGATATTATTTTCATATAAAAACGGAAAACGCTTTCGACAGCATCACCGAAATAAACGAAAATGTGTTTGCTAACATGAAAAACATATACATTGACTCGCTGTATAAACCGCATTTTCGTATTATTCCCAACTTACGGAACGATTCACTGTCGAAAGTATGGGATTTTAATTTAAAATCATGGAATGATTCACTGTCGAATATTATGAATTATTATTCAAAATCACGGAACGATTCACTGTCGAAAGTATGGGATTTTAATTTAAAATCATGGAACGATTCACTGTCGAATATTATGAATTATTATTCAAAATCACGGAACGATTCGCTGTTAAACGCTTTTAATTTTAATTTAAAATCATGGAATGATTCTGTTGGAAAAACAAATCTTAATTACTATTTCAACTGGAATTCGGACAAATCCGCCGACCTTTTCGACTCTAACATATTAATAATTGTAGATGGAAAAGAGGTGAAGTTTGATGAATTTGCAAAAATGGGCGAGCAAATCGGCACAATAAGCGTTTTGAAAGACAAGGAGGCTGTGAAAAAATACGGAATCAAAGCCTCGAAAGGCGTAATAATTGTTGAAACAAAAAAATAAAAAATAATATGAAAGTAAAAATTTTAATCGCAGCGCTGTTCTGCATGAGTTCGTCAAACCTGATGACATCACAAACCATACAGGTGATTTACGAAATACAGCCAAAAATGCAAATAAATACAGGCGACCTTGACAAAAGCCTTGTTGACCTGATTATGAAAGAATCAAAAACCAAAAGTATGCTTTGCTATAAAAACGGCGAAAGTATTTTCAAACCGCTAAAAAACGAAAACGAAAATTCTTCGGGCGGCATAAATATACAAATCAGCGTTTCAGAAGATGTTACGTATAAAAATCACAGCACAAACAGAGAAATTGCATATAAAGATTTTTTCGGAAAAGGTTTTTTGATTGAAGACGAATTGAAAAAAGATGAATGGGAAATCACGGATTCAACAAAAGATATACAGGGTTATACATGCATAAAAGCAATATCAAAAGATGGCGAAAAAGAAAAAACGGCGTGGTTTTGTCCCAATCTGCCGATAAAAGACGGACCTTTGTACACAGGTTTGGACGGACTTGTTCTGGAAATGATATCCGACAATCTCGCTGTTGTTGCAACAGAAATATCGACCGATGCCGACTGTCTGATTGCAGCTCCTGACAAAGGCAAAAAAATAAGCAGGGACGAATTTGACAAAATGGTCGAAAAACGAATGAAAGCAATGCAGCAGAGCAGCGGATCGGGCGGCGACATGGTGATAAAAATTACACGATAACGAGATTTCTTAAAGATTAATATGAAAAAGCATTTATTTTTTGTGGCATTTTTTATTTGCGGCATGAGCGGCTTTGCTCAAAACAACAGCGTAAAAGGCACAGTAACCGACGAAAAAAACGAACCTGCAAGCCATGTTACGGTTTTATTGCTGGCTGCAAAAGATTCGTCGGTTGTAAAATATACCGCAAGCGCCGGCAACGGTTCGTATCAACTGCTGCAAATACCCAACGGACAATACTGGATTGAAGTGCGCCATACGGGATATTCCGTTCAGCGAACAAAAATAGGCGTTTTCGGAAATAATAATCTTGATGTTAATTTCAAACTGAAAGAAGAAATTACAACACTCGAAGCATCAAAAGTAAAAGCAAATTATGCAGGAATAGAATTTATCGGCGATACGATTCGTTACAATCCGCTTGCCTATACCGATGGCTCGGAAGTTACGCTCGGCGAAATGATGAACAAACTTCCCGGAATTGACGTCAGCGAATCGGGAAAAGTAACAGCCTATGGCAAAAATGTAGATGCCGTGCTGATTGAAGGCAAAGATTTGTTTTCGGGCAATACGCAGGCGCCTTTGCAAAATCTTCCGGCAAGCATAGCCGAAAAGGTTGAAGTTGTAAACAATTACAGCGAGTACGATATTATGAAAGGATTTCAATCGTACGAAAAAACAGCAATAAACGTAAAGGTAAACAAAAGTTTCTGGGAAAAAATCAGCGGAAATATCAGCCTTGCCGGCGGCGTGCAAAACAAATTTCATACAAAAAACAACATAATACGGCTAATGCCCAAATTCATGACATCCGTAATTCTGTCGGGAAACAATCTCGGCGAAAGTCTTTTGCAGTTCGAAGATTATATTAAAATGAAAGGAGGAATGAATGAATTTTCTACGGGTTCGGGTTCTTATACGTTCACGCTCGACGAAACGGATGCGGCGCTGATAACGGCAGCAAATGCAAATACGTACAGCGCAGTAAACAATCTTGCCCTGCTGAATATTTCGGCTCAACCCAGCGAAAAACTCAAACTAAATACTTACGGACTTTTCAATATGTCGAAATTTAAAAACGCCGATGAAAGTCAATATACATATTTCAACGAAAACGGAGACGAACATTACACAAAATCAACAAAAAGCGTAAAACGCAATAAAATGGGAAGCGGATTTTTGAAATTATCATACAATCCATCAAATACATTAACTTATATCTATCAGGGACTTTTTACAGATGCAGTTACAAAATCGGTATCCGACATTGACAATATCGATTTGTTTACATCTTCGCAAAGTAAAAGAGAATCGTTGAATACAACGCATAATTTTACGGCAGTCAAAAAAATTAATGAAAACGTGTTTACTGCAAATATGAATTTTATTTATAAAAATACGCCTGCCGACTACGGTTTTCAAACCGATTCGCTTTTGTTGCCGCTGACCGCCGGCGTTTACAACGATTTGTTTTACATTTTACAGCAAAGAAACACAAATCAAAAAACGGCAAGCGTCGATTTATCGTATCTGCATAAACTAAATTCATCGTATTTCCTGAAATTTGCGCTTGGAGCAAACTGGACGCGCAACGGTTTTGTATCGGCAATTTATGAAAATCGTCCGAATGAAGAAAGAAAATTGATTGACGACAATAATTTTACAAACAATTCGCATTTGGGATATTTCAGCCAGACAATAAATGCAAATATCACAAAAAATCAAGGCTTGTTCAGATTCAAAGCAGGTTTGACCATGCGCAGCATGATTTTTTATCATAATATCGCAGGAGCGCCGGAAGATAAAAATAAAATCGTTGCAGAACCCGAATTTGAAATTTCAATAACTCCGAAGCAATCGCGCCGATTTTCGATTTCATACCGAAAAGGAACAACGGTAACATCAATCGCAAATTTGATTTCGGGAATGTATATCAACAGTTTCGACAGTTATGCAAACGGCGGCAGTTATACAAAACTTTTTTCAAATCGACATACGGTTTCAGCAACTTTTTCCGATTTTAATCAGTTTTACAATACTCAGTTTTTTACTAATATGAGATATGTGAAAACCGATATGACAGCGGCAAAAGATTATTATCGTACAGGTTTGTTAAATGAAATACGCACTGTTGCATCGCCAAGCAGATACAATCTTTCGGGCACATCTTCGTTTTCAAAGAAATTTATGTTTGCGCCAATTTCAGCAAATATCAGCGTAACATATCGGCAGAATAAATATTCGTATTTCAGCGCAGGCAGCGAAATAAAAACTAAAACATATTCTACATCTGCCGAGTTTGGCGTTTCGAGCAGTTACAAAGAAGGATTTAATTTCAATTTGAACGCCGCTTTTTCGCGCAACCATTACAAAACAGCAGTTGCAAACAAACAGGATATTCAGCGATATTCAGGAAAAATTTCGTTCACCGGAAACAATTTTTACATATCAACATCGCTCGATTACGAACACAATAATGCACGCAAAATAATGCAACATTTCTATTACTGGAATACCGATATTCGCTATTCGTTTGCCAATAAAAAGTATGAAATTCAGTTGCTCGGCAGCGATATGCT
>JAIRKV010000235.1 GCA_031259935.1 Prevotellaceae bacterium
CGACGACGAAACGGCAGCCATCAACGACCTTGTGCGCGAACTCAATCAGCCCGCCGCTGCGCAGGCAATAACGCTGCTTGGGCTGGAGGCGTGGACGAACAGATTAGTTGAAGAAAACAGCCTCTTCGCCGCACTGATGACCGAACGCTACGTGGAAACTGCCGAACAAACGCTGTTCAGAATGAGTCAGGCACGCACCGAAACCGACAGGTACTATCATGCAATCGTCAGTCAGATAGAAAATCTGTGTTTGGCAGGCAGCGCCGTCGACGAAACGTTTATCAGAGAACTGAACGCCGTTGTCGAACGCTTCAAAAACATTCTTGCACAGGAAAAGGGCGAACGAAAACATAAGGAGAATTAGTGATTAAATAACAGATTAAATTATGGAACAGGATAACAGTAAATCAAATGCGACAGGAATAGGCGCCATAATCGCATTGACATGGTTTGGATTACGTCACTGGTCGTGGCTTAGCATAATAGCCTGCTTATTTGCACTTGGAATGTTGTTTTCTCATGACATTCAGCGGAGAGTAGTTGCCATATTTGTACTTTTCATACATATATTTGTCTATGCCATTTATCCGCGATTAATTGATGATGATTACAGAAAACTGAATTTTTCTTCTGCTCCGACAGAAAAAATGGAATATCCTTCTGCCCCGGCAGATGAAAAGGAATATCCTTCCGCCCCGGCAGATGAAAAGGAATATGCTTTTTACTTCGCTCCGTACACTCTTGTTATTGACAACGGGCTGGATACGGATGTTGAACTTGCCGTAAATAATAAAAAGCAGCATGTTGAAAAAAAATCACACATAATCTTTAGCGAAAAAGAGAAAGAACTGTTGATAACATGGAATGGCAAAAATTATAATTTTTCGGTCGATGCGGAAAAACAGTATGTTTTCAATATTGATAAAAAAAATGATTATGAAGTATTCAGACGCACTTACGGACGACTTCTTACGCCGCCCGACAGTACTCTGAAAACTATTAAGAACGAACTGTTTTTTGAATTTGAAGCGGATTATATTGATTTTTGGTTTAAAATACCGAACAGTATAGAAGTGCCGTACTATAAGTCATTCGGAAATGTGCACAAAAATGCTCTCGTAAGAGTCGATTATGAAAAAAGGAAATTACAGCGTGAAAAATGGGAAAAAGAGATGGGAATTTATCCATTTGGAAAAGCAGCAGAGTCACTTAAAAAAATGAAGGAAGTGTGGGAAAAAAGGGAAGCTAATCCTCCGCCATTTCAAAAACGGAAGAGACAGTGGAGAAATGATGAAATATTTAAGTCATTTGAAGAATGGAATCGGGAACAGAACCAAAAAAAGACAGAAGACAGTATGGAAAATGAAACCGCAGACAGTGTGGAAAACACTGTTGTAGCAGGCGACTCGATACTGTAAGTAAAAAAAACAGCAATAATACGACATTATTTCTGTCGGTTCTGTTTTGACATAAAAGCAGGCAGTACGTCATTGCGAAGAGCGAAGCGACGAAGCAACCGAAGCGCAGCGGATATCAACGAAGTTAATCCAGAAAAAATTGTCCGAACTTTGATTTGTATGATTAAAAATGAATGAATAATGAATAAAAAACAAACAATAAAAATATCCCGCAGGGATAGAATGTTGGTAGAAATTTCATCGCAACTAAAGGCTGCGTGCGGAGCAGCGGCGGTTTTTCAAGTCATCGGCGACAACCCGCACGTGATGCACAAAGGGATGTTGTTTTTACCGATATTTTGTCCCTGACGGGACAGGCGTTATTGCAAGGAACGAAAAAAATTAAAGATTTAAATATTTAAAAATTTAAAATACAATATGAAAATAAAACAGAGAAATAAGCACGTCATTGCGAGGAATGAAATGACGAAGCAATCCAGAAGAATACAGAACACAAATCTGGATTAACTTCGTTGAGCTCATCTACGCTTCTGGATTGCTTCGTCGCTGCGCTCCTCGCAATGACGAACAAAACAAACGTAAGGGCAAAAAATGTTTTGCCCCAACAAACAATAAAATAAAAATTAATTAATAAAAAAATAAAACAGATGAAAAAAATATTGATAATGGCAATTTTAACGCTGGCGTTATGTTCGTGCAGCGATAAAAAACAGAAAACGATTGACAAAATAAACACTGAAATAGCAGCGGGAAATTTCGCCGCAGCCGATTCTTTAATCGACGGCTATATCGCCCGAAACCGATTAAGCGACGATGAAATATACGGGCTTAATTTTCAAAAGGATTTGATGCATCGCAAACGGCTTGATTTCAGAAAAGACAAAGAAGATGTTGTTGAATATATCTCAAAATACTTTCCCGAGGTTGATGATGCTATGCTCGAAAAATGGGAAAATACAAAAGCGCTCGAAGCAATGATAATAGATGGCAAAAAGAAATATTTCAACAGTGCGGCGCGCAATCTGTTTCGCATAGACAAGGACGCCCGCAAACGCAAAATCGAAATTGATGGCGAAGGCACCGACGAATTACAGTTGCTGCTTGAAACACATTTGCCCGAAGTAATGGAAGAGGCAAAAAAATCGGCGATCAGGCAAAGTTCTCCTGAAAAAATGAAAATCACATATACGCTTACTCTTCCCGCAAATACCGTTCCTGCAAACGAAACGGTTCGCTGCTGGCTGCCGTATCCGCGTACCGACAATCGCCGACAGACAAACATCGAACTGCTTTCGGTTGATGCCGACAGTTACCTGATTTCTCCCGACGAATATCCGCACAGGTCATTATATATCGAAAAAACGGCAAAAGAAAACGAACCTGCCGTTTTCAAATATTCTTTCGTGATGTCGTCGGCTGCCGAATGGTTTGACTTGAAACCCGAAGATATAAAACCTTACGACAAAGAAAGTGAACTGTATAAAAAGTATACTGCCGAACGTAGCACGCATGTAATTTTCAGCAGTCTGATAAAGGAATATTCGGACAAAATCGTTGGAGACGAAACAAATCCGCTGCTTGTTTCCAACAAAATTCTTCAATATATCAAAGATAATTATCCATGGGCAAGCGCACTTGAATATTCAACCATGGCGAATATTCCCGAATATGTAATCGAAAATAATCATGGCGACTGCGGAATGGTTGGCTTGCTTTACATTACCCTGTGCCGGTATAACGGAATTCCTGCAAAATGGCAAAGCGGCTTCATGCTTCATCCCGGCGACGTTAATCTGCACGACTGGGCTGAAACATACTTTGAAGGAATCGGCTGGGTTCCTGTCGATCCATCGTTTATACGCCGCAGTTTTGCCGACAGCGATGTAAACGCATTTTACTCAAACGGAATAGACGCTTACCGCTGGATTGTGAACGATGATTATTCGCAGGAACTTTATCCAGCAAAAAAATATCCCCGCAGCGAAACGGTCGATTTTCAGCGCGGCGAAGTCGAATGGAATGGCGGAAATCTGTATTTCAACAAATGGAAATGGAATATCAATGTTGAATATATAGATTGAAAATCGAATTTTTGCCAACAGTTCTAACAAAACAACAAATCGGCACGTCATTGCGAACGAAGCGATTTAAAGATTTAATAATTTAAAGATTTAAAGAATAATATGGATGCAAAACAGAGAAATAAGCACGTCATTGCGAGGAATGAAATGACGAAGCAACCGAAGCGCAGCTCAACGATTTAATCCAGAAAGAACACCGGATATAACTCTGGATTGCTTCGCTTCGCTCGCAATGACGTGCAGCTTACATTTGTGTCAAAACAAAACTGATAGAAATAATGTCGTATTATTGCTGATTTTTTTATTTGTAAGGAGCGACAATTATACGGAAACTCGTTTAATATTATTCTATTATTCAAAG
>JAIRKV010000254.1 GCA_031259935.1 Prevotellaceae bacterium
GCGTCAATACCGATAAAAACTCTGCAAAATAAACAGCGCTTTTTTGTTGTTTATTGTTTGTAAATCGAACAGATTTTGACATTTTGTCCCGCAGGGACAGGCGTCATTGCAAAGAGCGACTTTAATAATTTAAAGATTTAAACATTTAAAAATTTAAAGAATAATATAGAAGTAAAACAGAGAAATAAGCACGTCATTGCGAGGGCGTCAGCCCGAAGCAACCGAAGCGCAGCGGAGATCAACGGAGTTAATCCAGACATAAACCGTCATTACAAAAAAGCAATGCCGACACAAAAACTTTATTTCCACCTTATTTTCAATACAAAACAACCTTAGTAGAGCAAAAGATAACACACACCTGCCGACCTTATTGCTTATTGTTCGTTGCTTCTGGATTGGTTGGCTACGCCGAACCCTGCGGGTTTCGTCGCTGCGCTCCTCGCAATGACGTTTTGTTCTTTAAATTATTAAATGCCATTTGTATTTATAACAAATGATTTCAGCGCTTATTAAAGAGCGACTAAATAAAAGAATCATTACGTTTGTTTTTGGGTGAGCGGAATACCGGAATCGAACCGGCGCCGAAGATTGGATTCTTCTTTCAAGAGCTGAAGTCTTGCGTGCTGCCACTACACTAATTCCGCATATATTTTGGCACGGGCTGCCGGACTCGAACCGGCTCCGAGGGGTTGGAATCCCCAGTACAGCCCCGAAAGCTGTTGTGCTAAACCCTTACACTAAGCCCGTGAAACACAAATACAAACCTTTTCGGCTTTCCAAATTGAACACATCATTTTTACAGCCAATTCGACGCAAAATTACAAAAATATCCGATGTTTGGGATTTCTTTTATACATTTGTTCAAATTAATAAGAACAAAAATGAACGATTATCACTTGCTGGCGTTGAAATTGAAAATGCCCGACACTGCCAATGAACTGAAAAAAGCCCTTACACATAAAAGTTTTTTAAAGGGCGAAAACGAAGAAAAGAGCAACAGCCGATACGTGTTTGCCGGAATGTTCGCTTTCAGAGGATTAGTTGCCGAAGCGCTTTTCAGGTATTTGCCTGCCACAGGAACACAGTTGCAGCACGCTTTAGGTAATATTTTTAAGAACGAACATTTGGAACGTATTTTTGTCGCCTGTGATTTGCACCGGTTGATACGGCACAGCATGGATTTTGACGTCGGCAAACACCATCATATCTTTGTTTACGGGCTGTTGGGTTACATCTTTGCGCACGCTTCGGACGAGGTGAAAAACGACTTTATTCGCCGCCATTTTATTTTGCCGTATGCGCATATTCTCGTTCCCAAAACAAAAAACCGTAATATGGAAGCGCGATGCAATATCCTTTCCAACATGCTGTACAACTGCAAAGTAAAGTTGAGCATAGAGAAAAGCGAATCGCTGTGGACTGCCGTCGTAACTGCAAAAGAAAGTATGTTAATCGTCGAAACCAGCATCAGTTATCGCTATGTAAGGAAAAAGGCGCTGAAAAAAGCCCTCATCGCTCTTTCGGAGGCAGCGAAAAACGCCGACGAACAAACGGAAGACTACGCCCTGCGCCGGCAAATGATAGAAGAGGCAGACCGCCGGAAAGTCGAAACGGAAATCAAACGCAAGCAAGCCGCGCTCGCCGAAAAGCAGGCGCAAAAGAAAGCCGCCGCCGAAACAAAAAAAACCAATGCCACAGCACAAAAGCGTCTGCGCGATATACAGCGAAAGCAAGCCAA
Organism: Prevotellaceae bacterium; assembly: GCA_031259935.1. GTDB lineage: Bacteria > Bacteroidota > Bacteroidia > Bacteroidales > UBA932 > JAIRKV01. The sequence continues at coordinate 1,739 of JAIRKV010000254.1, forward strand.
AGCCGCCGCCAAACGCCGTAAAGAAGAACAGGCTGCCAAAACCGTCGCCCTCGCTGCACAAACAAAAAACATGAGCGCACGCAAACGCCGACATCTTGAAGATAAAAAGAAGTGATTATTATGTTTATAAAATTTTAAACAATAAAATATGTACGGAACATTTTCGCAAATTTACATTCAAATCGTAAAAGATTTACGAAAATTTCATTTCAGTGGCAAGAATGTTGAATTTAAAGATGAATACCTTATTTAAATAGATTAATAAAAACGACCAAGAGGTCGCATATTTATAGAAAAACGTTTTGAAAAAAACAGCCGACCTCAAAGAGATCGCACATATTTGTCCGGTTTTGTTTATAAATATGCAATGCCAAAGGCATTGATAACAAATATTAGAAACAATAGCGGCTGTTATTTGATTTTTTACAATTATGCAAATTTTAGAGCAGAAATGATTATTTTCCTGTCTTTCCCATATCATCAATAATTTCTTGTAATCGGTCAGGATATGGGTTTTTTTCTGAATTTGGATATTTTTTATAATAGTTTTTCCATCGTTCAAGGTTTTCTATAAATTTGTTTTTTGTCTTGGTATCAGTAGTTGTTTTATAGATTTGATAAAAATCCTGTAGAATTTTCATTACTTCTTCTTTATCATTTGCTATATTATTTTTACTATTTGCAATATCTCTTTTATCATTTGCAATACTTTCATTTATTTCTTGTATTTTTTTTATATATTTACTTATTTCGCTAGATTGTGCAAAAAAACTTGCAGCATCTCTATTATTTTTTAAAAATTCAATCTGTGTTCAATCTAAAAAAGCCTGCACCAATTCCACGAATAGCTTTTGCTCTTCAGGAGTTTTAACTTTGCTAGCAGGCTTATTAAATTCTAATTGGATAAATTCCATTGCATCTTTTAGCGTCTTTTCGTCCAGTGTTGTAAAAGTAGAATTTACCAATTGTCTCAAGGCAGGGTCTATTTTAATGCTGTCCTTTGTCTGCGCTGCAAGTTTGTCAAAAGACAAAAAAATAACTGCTGCAACGGTAAAAAC
>JAIRKV010000278.1 GCA_031259935.1 Prevotellaceae bacterium
AGCGAAGCGCCGCCGCGATTTTTAGTGCAAAGCGCATGGAGTCTTTTGCGCAATGATCAACTTATTGACAAATTTGAAAAACGGCTTGAAGAATTAGACACTTATCAAGGAAAATATTTCCTGAAATAGATGTTGTCTTTTGCCTTGATGTAAAAGCAAGTACGTCATTGCGAACGAAGCGATTTAAAGATTTAAAGAATAATATGGATGCAAAACAGAGAAATAAACAGTGAAAAAATGGAAAAAAATCTTCTGGATTAACTCCGTTGAGCTCCGCTGCGCTTCGGTTGCTTCCTGCTTCGCAGTTCGCAATGACGAACAAAATTTGCATTTATAAATGTTTATAACAAATGATTTCAATACTTATTAAAGTATATTTTCTCTGTAAATTTTGTTGGAATTTTTATCTGTTTGTATGTAATTGGGAAATTTTATGTTAATTTTGCAAAGTTAAATCATCAAATATGTTATGACTATGAAAAAAATGATAATATTATTAATGGCAATGCTGTTTTTGCAGTCTGTTTCGGCTCAGGATTTTTCGCAAAAATTCGGAAAAATTACCAAAGACGAACTTGAAATGACCGTATACGACAAAGCGCCCGATGCCGAAGCGGTAATACTGTACGAAAATGTTGATATTTACTACAATATTTTTAATACCGTCAATATAGTTTACGATTATAAAATAAAAGTGAAAATATTGAAAAAAGAAGGAACATCATGGGGCGATGGCGAAATTATTTTGTATAACAGAGGTTCGGCAGACGAGTTTTTGTCGGGACTGAAAGCATCATCATATAATCTTGTGAATGGAAAAATGGTAGAAAGCGAATTAAAAAAAGATTATATTTTCAAAGAAAAAATGGATGAACGGCGAACACGCGTAAAATTTTCGATACCCGAAGTGCAGGTCGGCTCGGTGATAGAATACAAATACCAAATCACATCCGATTATATTTTTTCAATTCCCGATTTAAATGTGCAACATTCGATACCTGTAATCTACAGCAAATTTAATGTTACCGTTCCCGAGTATTTCAAATTCGGCTTGAACGTTAAAGGATATTACAGATTGAATCTGCAGCGTAAATCCGGAAGTTATAACTCGGGAGGAAATTATTTCAGTACGGATATTGTCGTATGCGAAGCCGAACATATTCCTGCGTTAAAAGATGATTCACATATATGGTGTCTCGACGATTTCAGAACAAAAGTTGAATTTGAACTTTCATCAATTGCACTGCCGGGACAGTTAATAAAATCGTACACCAATACATGGCAAGCAGTGAATGAAAATCTCGAAAAATCTGATTTCAATTCCGGTTTGAAAACATCATATCCGTTCAAAAAAGAAGTGATGGCAATAAAAGAATCTGATATTAGCGACAGGGAAAAAGTAAGAAAGATATTGAAACTTGTGCAATCGAAAATGAAATTCAACAAACAATATTCCTTAACATCAAAAAGCCCGCGTCAGGCAGCAGAAAAAGGTACAGGTTCAAGCGCTGATATTAATTTTGTATTACATTCGGCTTTGCGCGATGCCGATTTCGATGTTGTTCCCGTTTTATTAAATCCTCGCCGTTACGGACGCCTGCCTTTGGCAAAACCGACAATAGACAAAATAAATACTTTCATCGTTCGAGTAACGCTAAACGGCGAATATTTATATCTTGATGGAACAAATCCTCATTCCGACATTAATGTCCTGCCGCCTGATCTGCTTGTTGACAGAGCAAGAATTTATAAGATAAACAACGAAAACGGCTGGGTTAATCTGACAAACATTTCAAAAAGCGCATCATCAATATTTGTTGTGGGAAGCCTCGACGCTGAAAATAAACTGTCGGGAACCGTACGCAGAACATATACAAATCAGGCAGCATATTCTTTTGCAAATAAATACGAAAATTATAAAACAAAAGAAGAATATGTTGAAGCAATAGAAAAAGAATTTTCGATAACCGTCAACAGCGCAGAAATAACAGGTCTTGACTCGACGGTTATAACCGAACATATTTCATTTTCGCTATCAGTAAATTCTGCCGGTGAATACCTTTATTTGAATTCTACAGTTTTTCCGTTCATGTCCGAAAATATATTCAAACAGCAGGAAAGAATTTTACCCGTAGAATTCAATAATCAGATAACTTATAACATAACTTGCGGAATTATGCTTCCTGTAAATTATGCCGTAGAAGAAAAACCGGAAAACATCAGTCTGTCGGCTTGTGAAAACAGCGTGAAATATTCATATATATCACAGGTATCTTTTAATAATTTGCAGATTAAATTCTCGTATGTTCTCGACAGACTGGTTTTTGCCGTACAGGAATATAAAGACATAAGCGCTTTCTACGGAATGTTGACGCAAATGAGCGACAGCCAGATTGTAATTAAAAAAAATCAATAAAATCAGAATAAAATGAAAAACGGATATTTGCTTGTAATAATATTTTTGTTTGCATCAATAAACATTTCGGCGCAGAATTATGCCGTTGATAATATTCCGGAAGAATTGAAAAAAAACAGCAATGCGGTTGTTCGTTACAGTTCTACTGATTTTACATACAATGATATAAAATCGGCGACAGAAAAAAATATTTATGTAATAACAATACTTAATAAACAGGGAGACGATTTGTCGGAATTTGTCTGTTATGGCGATAAATTCAGAACATTAAAAAGTTTTTCGGGCGAAATTTATGATAAGGATGGAAAATTAATACGCAAAATAAAACGGTCGGAAATGAAAGAAACCGAATATTCCGAAGATTTGGCATCCGACAGCAAATATTATTTTCTGTCTCCGCAAACTTCCTATTATCCATACACAATAAAATATGAATATGAAACGGGATGGAAAAACGGGATTTTATATTTTCCCGTATTTGCGCCTGTTTCAACATATAATGTTGCAGTAGAAAAAGCAGTATATACGCTGTCGCTTCCGAAAAATTGCGAATATTTATCAAAAAATCTGAACACCGATATACAGCCGGTTATAAAAAACAGTGCAACGTTGGATGTTTACGAATGGACGCTAAATAATTTTGCCGCAGTTAAATCCGAAACGCTTTCGCCGCCGGCGCGCCAAATATTTCCACTGATATACCTTACGCCAAGTGATTTTTTCTACGATAATACAACAGGAAATCAAAACGGTTGGGAAAATTATGGAAAATGGCAGTGGTCGTTATTGCAGGGCAGAGATTTATTACCTTTCGAATTAAAACAGAAAATAGCAGAGATTACAAACGGACTGACAGCGCGCGAAAAAGTGAAAGCGCTTTACGATTATCTCGGCAAACACACGCGATATGTAAGCATCCAGCTTGGAATAGGCGGCTTGCAACCAATGACAGCCGAAGAAGTTTACAGAAACAAATTCGGCGATTGCAAAGCGCTTTCAAATTTTATGAAAGCAATGCTGCAAGAATGTGGAATAGAATCTTATTATACCGAAATAAGCACGGCAAACAAACGATTGTGTAAAGATTATGCATCCGCATCGCAAACAAACCATGTAATACTTCAAGTTCCTCTCGAAAACGAAACTCTTTGGCTTGAATGTACAAATCCCGAAGCTCCTTTCGGATATGTTCACGAAGATATTGCAGGACACGATGCTCTGGTTTATAAACAAGGAACGGCACATTTTGTTACGCTTCCTCAAAATCCGGATTCGCTGAACCTGATGAAGCAAAATATTACGGTCGATATCAACGATGAAGGATTTGCTAACGTACATGTCAGCAAGTCTTATGAATTGCAACAGTATGAACGGATTGCAAGTATTGTAAAACTTGAAGAAAAAGAAAAAATAAACCGTTTGCATAAAATGATTGATTTACCGCTTTCAACTATAAAAAATTTAACAATTAACGAATATAAAAATTCCATACCTGTTATACATATTGACTTTGATATTGATGTTCATAAATACGGAAATATTTCGGGAAGCCGATTTTTTATTCCTGTAAATCCATTCAACAAAAATTCGTTTAAACCTGATAAAGAACGCAATTTGGACATATCAATACAGCGCGGTTATCGCGATATTGATACGGTAATTATAAATTTTCCATCCGGCATGACAATTGAAGCAATGCCTGAACCTGTGTCAATAAAATCGGATTTTGGCGAATACGGTTATAAGATGAAATACGAAAAAGGACGAATCGAAATTGTTCAAACTTTCCTTTTGCGTTCAGGCGATTATCCCAAAGAAAAACACGACGAATTTTTAGCATTTATGACAAAAATTTCGAAAACGGAAAATTCAAAAATAGTTCTTAAAAAACAGTAACAATTTTAAAACAGGAAAAATATGATTATAATTTTGGTTATTATCGGTATAACGCTGATTGTTTTATCTGTAAGCCTCGTCGAGAACGGTTACTATTTTGGTTGCCTGCTGTCGATTGTGGCTGCCGTAATTTTTGTGATTACAGGAATATATTATGTAAAGCATGATGAAATATTGATTGGAATATTTCAATTTGCTGCCGCTGTTGGCGCTTTAACAGGCGCTGTATATGGAAAATTTTACATTGATGATTATTATGATTAAAATTTATAAATAAACAAAAACAAAATATTGGAAAATATAAACAAATAAAACAGAACAATTATAAAACAGCGTGCTTTTCTCAATAAATTTCATGAAAGATTTTTACATATATGCGTGCAAATACGAAATTTAGTATATATTTGCATAAAAATAAAATTAATGTATTATGAATATTCAAGACCTTGAACCCAATGTAGTGTTCAAATTTTTTAAGCAAATACTCAATATTCCTCGCCCGTCGAAGAAAGAAGGCAAAATCATTAACTACTTGCTCGATTTTGCAAAAGAATATAATCTGCAAGCCAAAACCGACAAATCGGGAAACGTGCTGATAAGCAAACCCGCTACGGCAGGTAAAGAAAATTTACCGACGGTAGTTCTGCAAAGTCATGTAGATATGGTTTGTGAAAAAAACAGCGATGTAACTTTCGATTTTGACAATGATGCAATTCAGGCTTACGTTGACGGTAACTGGATAAAAGCAAAAGGCACTACACTCGGCGCCGATTGCGGAATTGGCATGGCTGCCGAACTTGCAATACTTGCTTCGGACAATATAGAACACGGAAATTTGGAATGTCTTTTTACCGTTGACGAAGAAACGGGTCTTACAGGCGCTTTTGAGTTGGAACAGAACTTTTTTACAGGCAAAATTCTTCTAAACCTTGACTCTGAAGATGAAGGTGAAATTTTTATCGGTTGTGCCGGCGGACGCGATACAACAGGAAAAATTGCTTATACCGAAGTTGCATCTTCCGAAAATGGAACTGCTTTGCGCATTGATGTCAAAGGTTTGAAAGGCGGACACAGCGGCGACGATATAAACAAAGGACTTGCATGCGCAAACAAAGTGTTGAACAGATTGCTTTATCCGTATTTCGATTATATAGAAATAAATAAGTTCGATGGCGGAAATCTTCGTAACGCCATTGCACGCGAGGCTTATGCCATTATACTTGTTGCGCCCGAAAAAGTCGATGAATTTAAAAACCATGTCAATAAATTTGAAGAAGATGTTCGCTATGAATATCGCAGTACCGAGCCCGACATGAAAATCACCGTTGCCGAAACCGAAAAACCTGAAACGGTAATTGACGGCAAGGCGAAATTTTCGTTAATGAACTGTCTGTACGCCTGTCCGCACGGAGTTCTGGCGATGTCGCGCGAAATCCCGAATTTTGTTGAAACATCAACAAATCTTGCATCCGTAAAAATGGATAATAAATACATAACCATATCTACAAGTCAGCGCAGTGCGGTGAATACATCCAAAGATGATGCAACGGCTTGCGTTTCTGCATGTTTTAAACTCGTTGAAGCCGAAATATGGCAAGGCGATGGATATCCGGGCTGGATACCAAATCCCGATTCGCCCGTGCTTGCCATTGCCGAAAACGTTTACAAAAAAATTTTTAGTAAAAAACCATTGATAAAAGCAATACATGCAGGTTTGGAATGTGGTCTGTTTCTCGAAAAATATCCCGGACTGGATATGATTTCGTTTGGACCAACGCTTCGCGGAGTTCACTCTCCCGACGAACGTTTGGATATTGCCTCTACGCAAAAATTCTGGCTGTTACTTATAAATATTCTTAAAGAAATTAAGTAATAAAGTCCAGATTGCTGACAGGCGCAATATTCCGAATGTAAATATTATTATAAAATAATTTTGAAACTGTTTCAAAAAATATTATTCGAACATTGGGGATATTCTCAATTTCGTCCGTTACAGGAAGAAATCATTACGTCGGTTTATAACGGAAACGATACTCTTGCGCTTATGCCAACAGGAGGCGGAAAATCAATTACATTTCAGGTTCCGGCGCTTGCAAAAGAAGGAATATGCATAGTAATTACTCCGTTGATTGCCTTGATGAAAGATCAGGTCGAAAACCTCAAAAACCGTAATATTCCTGCTCTTGCCGTACATTCGGGAATGAATGCTCGCGAAATTGCCATAACTTTGGATAATGCACTGTTCGGCAATTACAAATTTTTATATCTCTCGCCCGAACGCCTCACTGCAAAAAAAATTCATAACTGTATCGAACGCATGAACGTAAATCTCATTGCCATTGATGAATCGCATTGTATTTCGCAATGGGGTTATGATTTTCGCCCGCCGTATTTGCGAATAGCCGAAATTCGAGACATATTGGCTGATATTCCTGTTTTGGCGCTCACAGCCACGGCAACGCCCGAAGTTATTGATGATATTATGGAAAAATTACGTTTCAGAAAAAAAAATGTACTTCAAAAAAGTTTTGAACGAAAAAACTTATCTTATATTGTCCGTAATATAGAAGATAAACAGCAGTATTTGAAAAAAATTATCGAAACTGCGCGCGGTTCGGGAATAGTGTATGTACGTAATCGAAAAAAAACAAAAGAAATATCAGCATTTTTGAAGTCGACAGGAATCAGTGCCGATTATTATCACGCAGGACTTTCGCCTGAAATCCGTTCGTATAAGCAGGATTTGTGGAAATCGGGCAAAATACAAATTATCGTTGCAACCAACGCATTCGGCATGGGAATCGACAAACCTGATGTCAGGTCTGTCGTTCATTTGGATTTACCCGATTCGCCGGAAGCATACTTTCAGGAAGCAGGAAGAGCAGGAAGAGATGAGAAAAAATCTTATGCCGTATTGCTTTACAACAACAGCGATAAAGTTAAATTTGAACAGCAATTTAAAATAACTTTTCCGCCTATCGAAACCATAAAAGAAGTATATCAGTCGATATGCTCATATCTTGGCGTAGCCTACGGCGAAGGTAAAGGAATGGTATTTGATTTCAATTTAATGGATTTTTCAATTCATGCAAAAATATATTCACTGACGGTATTAAACTCATTAAAAATACTTGAACACGAAAATTATTTACAGATTACCGATGAATTGAATTCTCCATCACGCGTGATGTTTATCGTCAATCGAGACGATTTGTATAAAATTCAAGTCGAAAACAAAGATTTGGACTCATTCATAAAACTGCTTTTACGAGCCTATACCGGACTGTTTTCGGATTTCACTAATATCGACGAAACATATCTCGCAAAATTCGGAAACACAACCGAAGATGTAATAAAACAATACCTTATCCTGTTGAGCAAAAAACATTTGATTTCGTATATTCCGAAACGGCGCACACCATTACTTATACTAAACGAAAACAGATTAGAAGAAGCAAACGTAAGAATCACGCCCGAAAATTATAAATTTCTAAAACAGCGCTATAAAAACAGAATGGATGCAATGATAAATTATGCATCGTCTGCAACTAAATGCCGAAGCCAGATTTTACTTTCGTATTTTGGCGAAAAAAACACATACCGTTGCGGACAGTGCGACGTATGTAAAACCCGCAACGAACTTGATATCAGCGCTTACGATTTTGACAGAATTGTAGAAGAACTGAAAAAACGAATCACAAACAATGAAACCAAATTGTCTGATATTGTCGATAATATTAATATCTCATCCGAAAAAATCATAAAAGTTGTACGATGGCTTTTGGATAACGGCAAAATAACCGAAACAAAAAACGGAATGTTGATTCGAGAAAAATAAATATACTTATAAATGAATAAGTTAAGGATAATAAAGAAAAAAGATTTAAAAAAAATTTGGTAATTTAAAAAAAGGTATTACCTTTGCAGCCCTTTTTGAGACGAAAATCGGCGGTCGCCATTATTTTATAGATAATAACGTTATAAAAAACGGTTGATTAACGAATCAGGATTAAGAGAGGGAAAAAATAAAAAAAGGTCTTTGAAAAATATGTAACAAAGAAAACTTGAAGCATCAAGAAACGAGTAAAGCGTCAAAATCCTTAAAAAAGAGGAAAGAAGAGAGACAGTTGGGACAGACGACAATATA